>JALZWA010000284.1 GCA_023299815.1 Akkermansiaceae bacterium | reverse complement strand
TGATTTCGGTGATGTCCGCCTCGGAACAAACGACGAACTTGAAGGTCGCTTTTTTAGATTGGGCGAGAGCAAAAAGAGCTTTGTCATTGAGCCGCTGACTTTCATCCATGCCGGAATTCGAAAGCTTGGGGGAGACGTTGAAGGCGGTGACGCGGGACTCGAGTTCCGCCGAGGGGAGCTGGGTGCCGTTGGTCTCGATCTCGATGAAGGGGAAATCTAACAGGTCGATCAGTTCCACGAGTTCGTCCTGTTGGAGAAGAGGCTCGCCTCCGGTGAGGACGAGGCGATCACAGGCGAAGTCGGAAAGGAGGGGAGCGATCTCGGCGGGTGCGAGTTCAAGGATCTGCTCCGCTTTTGAAAACTTGGTGCCGTCGTTGTGCTTCCAGGGCGTCTTTTCCCAATTCCAAGTGTAGGGAGTATCGCACCACTGGCAGTGGAGGTTGCAAAGGGAAAGCCGGAGGAAGACGGCAGGTGCGCCCAGCGATGGTCCCTCGCCTTGCAGCGTGTGGAAGAGCTCCGGGGAGCCATCGGGCATGCGGGCGAGCTTCACCTTATAAAAGGGCGTAGGTCTTGAGGAGACTCTTGAGCTGCTCAGTCTTCTCGTCGGTGAGATTGATGAGCGGGAGGCGGAGTTCATCGCCGCAATGACCTTGCAGGGCGACGGCGGATTTGATCGGCACGGGATTCGTGTCGAGACCCATGAGACCGGAGAGGAGAGGGTAGTAGCGCTTCTGGACTTCCCGCGCTTCTACGAACTGTCCATCGAGGCAGAGCTTTACGAGGTTCACCATCACTTCTGGGATGAGATTGGAAGCGACACTGACAAGGCCGACTGCTCCGCAGGACATGAAGGGGAGGGTGAGGGGGTCGTCGCCGGAAAGGATTTGGAAGTCTTCAGGGACGGCTTGCACGAGCTGATTGACGCGCTCGACGGATCCGCCTGCTTCTTTGTTAGCAACGATGTTTTCACAATCATTCGCGAGGCGGGCGACGGTCTCGATGCCGATCTCGATCACGGAGCGCCCCGGGACTGAGTAGAGCATGATGGGAAGTCCGGTATTTTCAGCGACTTTTTTGTAGTGCTGATAGAGACCTTCTTGCGAGGGCTTGTTGTAGTAGGGGCAGACTTGGAGGGAGGCATTGGCACCTGCTTTCTCAGCGGCTTGGGTGAGGTGGATCGCTTCGGCAGTGGAATTGGCACCGGATCCAGCAACGACCATGGTGCGGCCGGCGGCGAATTCGACTGCGGCTTTGATCACCTCCAAATGCTCATCTGGGTTGAGAGTAGGGGATTCTCCAGTGGTCCCTACAGGGACGATTCCCGTGATACCTGCTGCGACCTGACGGTCGATGAGAGCTTTGAATGCCTCGTGGTCCAGTCGGCCATCGCGGAAGGGGGTGATGAGAGCGGTGAAAGTGCCTGCGAACATAGGCAGCTTCTTATGCAGAAAAGGAGATTTTGTATAGTGAAGGTTGAGTAAGGAGGTGAGATTTCAACTGTTAGAGCCCTTTAGAGGGTTCCTGCTTGAGATTACTTAAGATACGTGAAATATTCCCTCATGTTCGTTCGGGTGTTTCTTTCTTTGTTCCTCGCTGGTCTCGCTCTCGGGCAGACCTATAAGCCTTCTCGTGAGAAGCCGCCTGTAGTTCCTCGCGAGTTCCGCGGTGCGTGGTCGGCATGTGTCTACAATATCGATTGGCCCAGCAGTAAGGGGCTGAGCGCTAGCGCACAGAAGGCTGAGATGCGGGCGATGCTCGATAAAATGGCATCGCTAAAAATGAATGCGCTCATCTTTCAGGTGCGGCCGAATGCGGATGCAGTTTATGCCTCGAAGTATGAGCCTTGGAGTCACTGGATCAGCGGGACGATGGGTCGTTCGCCCGGATATGACCCTCTGTCATATTGTCTCCAGCAGGCCCATGCGCGGGGGATTGAGGTTCATGCATGGTTCAATCCCTTCAGGGCTCTGCCAAATAAAGATCAAGCGACGTCCTCGAATCATGTCAGCCGCACTCATCCCTCGGTGATTCGTCTTTTCAAGAATTACAAGTGGATGGACCCTTCCAGCACGTTCACTCAGCAGCGAGCACTCTCGGTGATCATGGATGTGGTGAATCGCTATGACATCGATGGAGTTCACATCGACGACTACTTTTACCCCTATCCTGATGTGGGTAAAGATGGGGTCGCGAAGCAGATTTTCCCTGATGGGAAAACCGAGTCTCAACGCCGAGGTTACGTGAACAAGTTTGTGCAGAACATGTATGCGAGTGTGAAGAAGGCGAAGCCTTGGGTGCGCGTCGGTATCAGCCCCTTCGGCATCTGGCGTCCCGGTGTTCCTGCTGGCACGACGGCGCGAATCGATAGTTATAAGCACATCTCAGCGGACTCTCGCAAGTGGCTTCAGAATGGCTGGTGCGATTACTTATCACCACAGCTCTACTGGCGCATTAAGAGTGAGCAGAGTTACACACGTCTGCTCACATGGTGGCGGGCGCAGGGGAAGCGGCCTGTCTGGCCGGGGATTGCGTCCGCAAGGATCAATTCCACAGAGGATCCGGGAAGACCTGCGAGCGAGATTGTCAATCAGGTGAGTTATTCACGGACGATTGGGCGGAACTATGCAGGTCATGTTTTCTGGAGCGCCAAATCGATCATGAAAAATCGTGGCGGAATTGCCTCTGCGCTGACGAAAAATATCTACCAACAGCCCGCTCTCGTTCCTCCCATGCCGTGGATTAGTCAGAAGCCACCAGCGACTCCCGGTGTGCGTGCCGCAGGCGGAAGTGGAGGCACTACGGTGAGTTGGAGGAAGGTCCCCGGCTGTGGGAAATATGCGGTTCAGGCGCGCTACGGGCAGCACTGGGTTCTCTCCGCTGTTTCCTCCGGCACCTCGGTTAAGATCGGTGGTTCCCCTGACGCGATTGCAGTGAGTTCGGTGGATCGCTACGGCACGACGAGTCTTCCTGCTGTGGTAGGGAGGTAAGGATTTAAGAAAGTCCGCTCCGCTTGAGAAGCGCAGCTTGCTCAGGATCACGGCCCATGAAGGCGCGGTAGGATTCGTCCACTGGGCGGGAGTTGCCTTTTGAGAGGATCTCTTTTCTGAATGAGGCTCCTGTTT
>JALZWA010000283.1 GCA_023299815.1 Akkermansiaceae bacterium | reverse complement strand
GAGTTTGTTTTTGAAATCGGAGTTTTATTCTTCGCTCGGGTGCGCCTGACCTCTAACGTTCTACTGAAAATGAAATCGGTAATCATCATAGCGTTGTTCTTAGTCAACTTAGCATGCGCAGACGTTCCAGAAATTCCTAAATCGCTTTCACCAGACGGGAAGATTCACGCTGTGATGGATATTGATCGTGATCCGAAGATTTCACCTAAATGGAAGGAGGGCAGCTTCCCTCAGATCGAGATCACACGAAAAGAGACAGGAGAAGTTTTAGCCTCGGTCGCGTATTTTGGTGCGGTCGGTGATGATGAGCGGCCACTCCGAGAGCATGTGCGTGTAGATTGGCGACCTGATGGGAAGGCTTTTGGAATTACCATAGACGATAGCTTTTATTCATCATGCTCAGTCTATATCCTAAACAAGAAGGGGGAATTCGTATCTGCACCATCACTACCAACTGACTACGAGAAGCTGACTGGATTTCCAGCTCCAGACGTTAAGCATCTTCGTCCCCGAGGAAGAGATATGGTAGTTGGGTGGAACAAAGAAGGACATCTGATTTACAGTATTTTCAGATCCCCACTTCCTTCCTTTACTGGGAGCGATCCACTGCGGCATCGTATTTATCTTGGTGTTACCCCTACGAAGATGACCGTTGTGAAGGTAGAGAATGAGAATGAGAAGGGTAAGTGGCAACGTGGCGATTGGATACCAACCAATGTAGAACAAGAGGAAGCTGACCGACAGCCCATCGCCAAGTAAGTTTGTTTTGGAGTTTTTGGATTCGGTGAGATAAGTTCAGCTAATCGAAACTGGTAAGATGCCCTCGGTGGGGTGCCGCAGTTCCTAAACGTTCGCTGAAGAAATGAAAGGGCTTATCCATATCGTTGCGCTTATCGTAGTCGCACTGATAATCGTGGTCGCTGTTTCTCTTTACCCCAAGTTTAAGAATATGAAATCTGAGTATGGCACGGCTCAGGCGATCCGGGATATTGAAACTCACCTTCGCGAGAACCAAGGGAGGTGGCCAAAATCACCGAAACAGTTGGGTCGCAAATATCCGTTGGGAGACGAAGTGGTGGTCGATTATTCAGCAACGTCGAGTGAGCTGGTCGCGGATCCCGATGGCTTGCGGAACGCCGTTAGGCCGCGATCTGGCAAGTTTTACACGTATCCCCACTATGACATGCAGATCGCCGACTTGCTGTTGGCACTACGAGAGACTAACGACAGCGAACTCCAACCCGCTACCGCCGTGGATTCGAAAGCCTCAGGCAATGAAAAACTTAACCAAGAATCGGAGGGGCGCTCCCAGTAGCGGGTGGCAGGTCTCAAACGTTGCTGAAAATCATGCCCATTTCGATCATTTTACTATACGCGCTTGTCATCAGCGCATTCATAGCTGATCAGCTTTCCTCGTTCATGGATGCACACTGGAAAATTGCAGAGTTCAGTTTTAGGGATCCGTGGCATGTTGGTATTACGATTTTTTGGGGGGCGGTAATCATATGGGTTATGTATTGCATTCGCCGGAAAGATCCATCTACCCCCCAAGCATTTCTCTGCCTTGGATTGGTGACCTTAGCATTTTTGATTTTTGAGGTTTTAGATGTTGAGCAGGCTGCGTCAGTCGTAGTTTATAGTTTTCAAACTTTAGAGGTCTTGATCTGGTTTGGTTGTTACGCCATGTGCCTTTATAGCAAAGTCTTGAAGTCGTGGTTTTTACCAGCAGATCATACGGATCCACTTGCAGAACTAGATGCTGAGATGAGGGATCAAGACACAAGTGAATCGGAGCGGCGCTCCCGGTAGTGTGAAAACACGGTAGGAATGCAAGGAGGTGAAATCAGTTCAAGCCAAGAAGTGTGGCTGGTTCTATGATGATGAGGGACAGGGCAGATTGGCGTAGCGCAGATATCTCTAGCTTGCTGGCCCTGTGGGAGAGGGGCCTCCTCTAATCCCATTCCTCGGTCTCGCAGATGAGCTTTTCGCGACGCTCCCGCACGAGCCTCGCGACGAGGGAGGTCCAGCCTGTTTGGTGAGATGCGCCCAGGCCTTCGCCGGTTTCGCCGTGGAAGTATTCGTGGAAGAGGATGAGGTCTTTCCAGTCGTCCTTTTCAGCGTAGCGAGAGTTCTCTCCAAAGCAGGGGCGCTTGCTGTCTTTATCTGGGACGAAGAGGGCAATGAGGCGGTCACAGAGTTCGATGGCGACTTGACGTAAGTTCACCATGTTTCCTGAACCGGTGGGGAACTCCACTTTGAGATTATCGCCGTAGAAATAGTGATAGCGCTGGATGGCTTCGATGAGGATGAAGTTGGTCGGGAACCAAATCGGGCCACGCCAATTCGAGTTTCCACCAAACATGCCGGTGTCTGATTCTCCAGGGACGTAGCCTACCTCGTTGGTCTGTTTCGCATGGGTGAAGACGAAGGGCTTTTCTGCATGCGCTTTACTGAGAGAGCGGATGCCGAAATCAGAGAGGAATTCATCCTTGTCCAAGAGGCGGTGCAGCGTCTTTTCGAGACGATCCTGAGGAGGAATGGCGAGCAGGACTCGGCCTGAGTTTTTTTCTCCCTGGGTTCTGTTGACTTTGACGTAATGGAGAACTTCTGGACGATTCCGGAGGAACCAATCCATCCGCTTGCGGAATCCAGGGAGCTTTTCGAGGGTCGCTTCCTTAATCACAGTCACGCCGATGAGAGGGAGCAAGCCGACCAAAGAGCGGATTTTCATCGGGATCGGTTTGTCATCCCCAACCTTGAGGTTGTCGTAGTAGAAGCCATCTTCTTCATTCCAGAGGCCGTTCCCATTCAGCGAGTTCATGGCATGCGTGATGTCGACAAAGTGCTCGAAGAATTTAGAAGCGATATCCTCGTAGGCAGGGCGCGTCTCAGCGAGTTCGAGCGCCATCGAGAGCATGGTGAGGCAGTAGAAGCCCATCCAAGCGGTGCCATCTGCTTGATGCAGGACCGAGCCGCTGGGAAGTGCGTGTGAACGATCAAAGACTCCGATGTTATCGAGGCCCAAGAAGCCGCCGCCGAAGACGTGATTTCCTTCCACGTCTTTGCGATTCACCCACCAGGTGAAGTTGATGAGGAGCTTCTGAAAAGCGCGCTCGAGGAAGTCGAGATCGCGCTCACCTTTTTTATCGGCGATCTTGTAAACCCGCCAGACGGCCCAGGCGTGGACTGGGGGATTTACGTCTGAAAAATTCCACTCATAGGCCGGCATTTGGCCATTCGGGTGCATATACCATTCTCTCAGCAAGAGGAGGAGCTGATGCTTGGTGAAGTCAGGATCCAGCTTGGCAAAGGGGATCATGTGGAAGGCGGAATCCCAGGCGGCGAACCAAGGGTATTCCCACTTGTCGGGCATCGAGAGGATGTCCCGGGCGAAGAAGTGCTTCCAGTCTGAGTTACGCCCCTTTAATCGCTCTTGAGGGGGCCTTGGTCCATCACGGTCACCTTTTAGCCAATCATCAACGACGTAGTAGAAGAACTGCTTCGTCCACAAGAGGCCTGCGCTTGCTTGGCGGGAAATCTGGGTCTCTTCTTTCGAAAGCTTTTTGGGATTGATGGCCTCATAGAATTCATCGGCCTCTCGGATTCGCTCTTGAAAGGTTTCCTCGAAATACTCGAGCCCTGCGATGCCGCTGTCCTCATCCTTGAGGTTGAGACGACAACGCACGATGGCGGTCTCTCCTGCAGGGATTTTGAGAACAAAGTGGGCGGCCGCCTTGGTGCCTTTTTCCGCGGGATTGATGACGTCTTTTTCACCGTCACAGATGTGGCGGTGGAAGGCGTCTTTGACAAAGGGCTCGGAGCCTTCGCTATTAAATGTTTTTTCGTAGTTCGTCTCGTTATCAGTGAAGATCCACTTCTGATCTACGGCACTCTCTCCCTCCGCTTCCGCGTAAAAATAGAAGTCTCCTAGGATGTCGTGGGTTGCGAGTAGGTGATCATCTTCCTTCACGATCACGGGCTGCTGCCGGGGCTCTTCGTATTCATTTCCCCACTTCCAGGTGTTCCGAAACCAGAGTTGCGGCAGGAGATGGATTTCCGCCTCTTCTGGGCCGTGATTGGTGATGGTGAATTTCCAAAGGAGATCTTGCGGGGTCCTCTTGACGACTTCTTGGACGACATCGAAGTAGCGTCCCTCATCAAAGACACCGGTGTCCTCGAGTTCTAGCTCTCGCTCATTTCTTCCACGGGCTCCATTTTCATTGCGGAGTTTGTTGTAGGGGAACTTGGCTTGAGGATATTTGTAGAGTGCCTTGGTGTAGGAATGAGTGGGGGTGGAATCGAGGTAGTAGTAGCACTCCTTGACGTCCTCGCCGTGGTTTCCCTCGGGGCCGGTGAGGCCAAAGAGGCGCTCTTTCAAGATGGTGTCCTGACCATTCCAGAGAGCGGGGGCGAAGCAGAGGCGGCACTGGCGGTCGCACCAGCCCTGAAGGCCATCTTCTCCCCATCGGTAGGCGCGGCTGCGGGCGTGATCGTGCGGGAAGGCGTCCCAGCTGTTGCCGTGGCTCGAGTAATCCTCGCGCACCGTGCCCCACTGACGTTCACTCAAATAGGGGCCCCAGCGACGCCAATTCTTTTCGCGTCGCTTCTCTTCGGCCAACCTTTCCTGTTCGATAGACATCCTTGCGGGGGTCCTAGCATGAATTGGGACGGTAAACTAGAGCGATCAGTAGATATGAGAGGAAGTTTTCTAGGGAGCGAGACCTCTTCTGAAAAAGGGGGCTTTCTTTCCGAAGAAGGGTGATGTGAGGTGGGCCTTGAAGGGGATGAGGCTAAAATGAGGGCATTTGTTTTTAGAGAGATGAGCTCTTATTTACCAGTGTGCTGCTTGCCCATGAATTCGCTGATTTTTTTGATGATGAAGGGGCCTTCCTCTTCGAGTGCGAAGTGGCCTGTATCGAGGATGTTGTAGTCGATGTTTTTCAAATCACGTTTGTAAGCGGCTGCTCCTGGCTCGGGAAAGAAAGCGTCATTTTTCCCCCACACAATGAGTGTTGGTGGTTGGTTGTCGCGAAGGTATTTTTGCCAAAGGGGATAGAGTTTCACGTTGTTTTGGTAGTCGTAGAAGAGTCCTAGCTGGATTTCAGTTTGTCCCGGACGTGTGATTTTAGCGGTGTCGAGGATCCAGTTGTCAGGATTGATGAGGTGAGGGTTTTTTGTGCCATGGGTGTATTGCCATTTCATGCCCTCAAGGCTGAACACTTGCTTTGCAATCGTCTTTCCAAGTTCTGGGTCTTTCGTTTTCCAATATTGAAAGATGGGAGCCCAGCCTTCTTCGCCGAGGCCTTCTTCGTAAGCATTACCATTCATGATGATGAGCCCTGTCACTCGTTCTGGGTGCTTGGTCGCAATCCGGAAGCCTACGGGAGCGCCATAGTCTTGAATCATGAGGGTGTATTTTTTGAGCCCTTTCTGCTCAAGGAATTTGTCGATGACGGTGGCTAAGTTGTCGAAGGTGTAGGAGAAATCCTCGGGGCTCGGAGCGCTGCTTTCTCCGAAGCCGGGGTAGTCTGGGGCGATGAGGTGGTAGTTTTCGTGGAGTCCGTTTAGGACCTTACGATACATCTGGGATGAAGTCGGAAATCCATGCAGAAGAACAAGGGTGGGTTTTGATGGTTCTCCTGCTTCACGGTAGAAGATCTCGAGGTCACCTACTTTTTCTTTTCCGTAGTGAATCTCTGGCACTGCGGCGCTTGCTAACGAGGTGGAGAGGAGGAGTCCGCCAATCAAGGCGAGGGATGCTTTTAGGTTTATTTTCATTTTTTTATTAGTTAAGATTGCTTGTGCATGCAATTAAGGTCTCTCGATGAGAGGTTGTGATGATGAGTTTATTCCTCTTATGAAGAGAGGGATTCTCTGGCGGCAGTGAGCTCTTGGACCAGCTTATCGAAACGAGGACCTCCCAGTGATTCGTTCATGAGCTTCTTGAGATTGCCCATTGATTTTTTGATTTTGCGATAATGGCTCTTGCCTTCAGCGGTGACGAGGACGGAGGAGCCACGGCCAGAACCCGATTTCTTAACCAATCCCTTACTGATGAGGGTGTCGATGAGGCGGTTGATGGTGGAGGCCTCGAGATCGAGGTAATCACCGTAGTCTTTTTGCTGCTCGTGAGGTCTTTCGACCATTGCGAATAGAAGGTAGCCGTGGGAAGGAGAGAGGTCTAGCTGTGCGAATTCTTTTTTCCACGCTTCTGTGATGGTGCGAGTCAACGAAGAGAGATTAAAGTAGAGGCAGTCGTCAAACACGACGGAAATTTGGCTTAATAATGCTTGCACAGGCAAGTAAATAACTGGGGGGACCAGGGGGGGCTGTCCTTAGAGGATGTAGATTAGGGCGGAGGGGTGAGTTCAGAGCCTCTCTTTAAAGGGGGTTTGTGCAGAGTGAATGACTTGGGCGGGGGTGATGATGTCGAGAATGCCTTTGCGGTGTGTCGAGTGGGTGGGGTGGCCGGCGTAGTGGAGGGCGGCTTGGATGAGGGTGACGCAGGTGTATTCGTGGGCGATGTCGTCGAGGGTCTCGGGGGTGGTGGGGCGGTTGTGGAGGCCGAGGGCGCCGGAGTAGTCGTAGGCTTTTTTAGGGTGGGAGACTTTTACGAGAGCGTGGGTGACGAATTCGTTGAGACGGGCTTGGTCGATCTCGCGGGTGGGTCGGTAGAGGGTCCAGTCTTTGTCGGTGAGGTAGCTGAAGTTGTCATCGACATTGGCAGCTTGTTTCATGGCGAGTTGGAGGAGGCGCTTGTCGCCGTGGTGGTCTAGGACGAGGGCGAGGTGGCCGTGGGAGAAGAGTTCGTAGGGGATTTTCTGGATTTTGCCTTTTTTTAAATGAGACCAGGCGTCTTTGTGCGACATGTGGAAGGCGATGACGTCGCCGACGCGGATGTCACTCGGAAGGGTGTCGCCGGGGGTGAAGCGGTCCATTTTTAAGAAGGCGGCATCGGCTTTGTTCAGGTGACTTCCTCCGGGTGAGCGGTCCATGAGGGAGAAGGGGAAGCGGCCTTTGTGCACGGGTGCGGGGCTGCAGCTGAGGAGGAAGCTGGCACAGGCGAAGAAGAGGAGGGCTACGATGAAGTTTGCAGGGATCGGTTTCTTCGGGGTGGGAGGTGTCTTTTCTAATTGCGGCGCGAGGCGGGTGGTGACCTCGGGCGAGGGGAGCGGGCAGGCATTTTTTCCAGCGAAGCGGTGGCGATTTTTTGCGATGATGCGGTAGGCGAGATCTCGCAGGGGGCGGGGGATGAGGAAGCCTAGGATCGCGAGGGCGCGCCAGTGACCACCGAGCGCGGTGAGGATGATGAGGAAGGCGCTGGAGCGGTGGAAATGGTTCTCCGCACGAGTGGCGATCATGGAGTCGCGCGGCGCGTCTTCTGGGAGCGGCGCGAAGGTGAGGAGCTGTGCATGATCTTGTGAGGCGAGGAGGTGGATGAAGCGATTGCACATGAGGCAGTGGCCATCGAAGGCGATGCGGACGGGCTGCTTTTTCGCAGGAAGCCATTTGGGGTCGAAGGTGAAGAGGTGGATCATGACCATGCCGAGCGAGAGGTCGGCGAAATCGATCAAGACGATGAGGCCGAGGTGCATGAGGAGGAGACCGAGCCAGATCCAGGGGCGACTTTTTCTAAAGAAGGTGAGTGGCAGGTAGAGGAGTTCGGCTGCGAGGGCGGTCCAGGTGGCGACTTTTAAAAGGTCTATCGGAAGGCTCATGACGAGATCACGAAACGAGCTCGGGCGGGCGAGGGGGTTTTCGAGAATGTGGAGCATTGCGGAGCCATCGATCCAGCTGGGCGAGGCGAGCTTGGTCCAGCCGCTGAAGGTGTAACCGAGGGCTAGGAGAAGGGTCGCGCCGGGGATGATGAAGCGCGGGATTTTCCATGTAGGATTCTTTTTTCCGACGCTCAGTGGCTCACCAATCGGGATGAGGGTGGTGAGGATGAGAATGAGCCCGAGATAGGGGAGGGCTGGATTTGAAATGAGGTTGTTTTTGAGAAAAAGAAAGGTGAGCGAGAACCAGAGGAAGAGCGCGGCACTGCGTCTCAGGAATCCGGCAGTGAAGGAAATCGATGCGGCGATAGAAGCACCGATAAGGCAGAGGATGGCGGCGGGGCTGCCGAGGAATTCGATACGTGGAGTGAAGTTGAGCGAGCCGTCGCCGAGGAGACCTTGGTCGGAAAAAATCTCAGTCCCGTAGGGGAGGAGTTCAATGAAATGCCACGCCAAGTAGCAGCCGAGGATGATGCGGAAGAAGGTGAATTGGTAGTTCATGGTGCGATGGTGTAGAGATATTCAGTGGTGGTTTCCCCTTCGCGCGGTTCGATGAGGATGCGCGTGTTGCGGAGGAGTGGGAGGTTGAGTTCCTCAAAAAGGGGGGCCATTTTTGTGAAGAGATGAGAGCGTAGGTCATCGGGAAGGCGTGGGGCATAGGCGAGGGCCGCGCCGTAGACGTTGCGTCGGTTATAGGGGCCGGTGAGCTGGGCGTAGCGCTCGGCGGTGAGGGGGATTTCCTGCGTGATGCCTTCCGCATTTTCACTGATGAGAGTGAAGGTTGCGGCGAAGGGCTCGTAGCCATCGGCTTCGCAAAAGACCTTCGGATAAGGCGAGATGCCGGAGAGTGTGCCGATGCCGCGCAGGGTTTTCGAGCCGGTGAAGTGCCCCAGCATTTGGAGCGAAGCGATGGCTAGGATCGCGAGTGTGGCGAGGTCACGTTTTTTCATGAATCTTGTTGTTGGGATTTTTGTGAGTAGCAAGCCGATCGCTTAGAGCAGCCGAAGCAGGTGGGGGGAAGTTGGTGGACGTCTTGAAAGGTGAGCATTGTGCCAAAGCGGGCCTCTTTTTCTTCATCGAAGCCGCATCGCTTCGGAGAGTTCTTGGGATTGTGATAAGTGCCGAAGATGAGATCCCAGATCGGGAGGTCGGCGTAGTTTTGCGTGTGGTGCTGGTAGGCGTGATGGACCCGGTGAGACTCGGGGCGCTGGAAGATCGGCCCAAGCCAGCGTGGGGTGCGGATGTTCCAGTGGTAGAAGTATTCCGCTACCGCGGTGAAGATCGTGTAGAGCGCTGCGGCCTCCACCGTGATGCCGAGAATGAGGTAGGTCAGGGTCGCAGAGATGATCGAGTTGATGGTGATTTCTACGGGGTGCTTATAGAAGCTCGCGAGCACCTCGATGCGGCGCGGTGAGTGGTGGAGCTGATGGCAGAGCCGCCAGAAGAATTTCGATTCATGGCGGACGCGGTGCCACCAGTAGTAGACAAAGGTGGAGATAAAATAAGTAACTACTGCGCTCCAGAAGAGCGAGAGGTGGTCACGGAGGTGAAAAAAGGAGTAGCCCTGAAACCAGCGATCCCAAGTCATCCCAGCGACGATTACCACGCCGACTTGTGCGGTGTTGATGAGTGCGATGCGCGTCCACCAGCCTTTGGCTTTCGGGAGTTCGTTTGAGGGCCACACCTTTTCAATCACGAGAAAAAGAGCGGCGATGCCAGCGAGCAGGAGAATCATGCGCTGAGCTTAGGGGGAGAGGAGCTGCTTCTCTAAATCGATAGAATTTAGCCTAAGATCATTTCAGCCGATGTTTCCTCTCCTGTAAATTTCCTTTGAAATCAGGGCTGCCAAGACCTCACTTTTCCCTCATTTAGCAGAATTAGTGAGGTCATGGCCTTCGAGAAGTAGGGGAAGTTGAGAAAAGAGTGAATTTTTTGGATGTTTTCACGCGTGAGTTTCGTAAGGATCTTCCTCTTTATGAAACAATTCATAGCACCTCTTTGCTTACTTCTTTCCTCTGGGCTCTCCCTAGCGGCTGCTTCTGTCGATGCGCGCTACGTGCGCATTTCGCTTACTGGGAAAAACCGCACGTTGACGCTCGCTGAAGTCGAGGTCTTCGCCGATGGAAAAAATATCGCCCCTACCGGGAAAGCGAGACAGTCGAGCGATTCGAGCAATGCTCCCGCAAGCCGAGCGATCGATGGTAACAAGAGCCCCCTCTTCAATGATAAGGGCCAGACCCATACTGAGGAGAATAGCAAAAATCCCTTTTGGGAGCTTGATCTTGGAAAACAAGTCCCCGTTGAGCAGGTCGCGATCTGGAATCGCGCTGAGAATCTCGGAGACCGCCTCGAAGGCTTCAAGGTCACCCTGCTCGATGTTGATCGGAAAAAAGTCTACAGCAGTGGTTCACTCACCGCGCCCGTCTCTTCAGTCACCATCGATTTTAACAAGGCAGCAGCACTCAGCTACCGCGACGCTAAGGGAAAAGTGATCAATGGACCTAAGGTCGTGGCAGTCCCCTTCGACTGCCGTGACCCCTCGCCCTTCAAGTTTCAGAAAGGCGACACCGTAGCAATCATCGGAAATAGTCTTGCCGAGCGCATGCAGCACGATGGCTGGATGGAGACCCTCATTCAGTCCGAGACTCCAGGCATGGAACTCAGTTTCCGGAATATGAGTCTCAGTGGTGATCGTTCTGACAACTATCCCCGATCAAAGGGCTTCACGCCCATGCCGAAGTATCTCCAAGAGGTCGGTGCCGATGTCATCATCACGATGTTTGGTTATAATGAGTCCTTCGACACCAGCCCTGCGGACTACACCGAGGAGCTCAGCGCGCTCGTCTTGGAACTCCGCAAGGCTCAGCCAAATGGCGAGAGCTTCCCCCGCATCATCCTCGCAAGCCCGATCGCACATGAAAATCTCAAGGATAAAAATCTCCCGAACGGTCGCGCGAATAACAAGCGCCTTCTCGCTCTCACCGAGGCCACTCGCCTTGCCGCTGAGCAGAATGGCGTCACTTTTCTCGACCTCTACAATCCATCGTTACAGCTCTACGCCTCCAGCAAGGTTCCACTCACGCTGAATGGCATTCACCTTAATCAAGATGGCAACCGCATGATCGCTGAGGTCATCGCAAAGAGTCTTCTTAAAAAGGAAGTCACCGCTTCGCCAAGCCTGCAGCCCCTCCGAGCCGCTGTCACCGATAAGAACTGGCACTGGTATAACCGCTACCGTGCTACCGATGGAAACGATGTCTGGGGCAGCCGCTCCACCCTCAAGTTTGTCGATGACCAGAGCAATAAGGATGTCCTCGGACACGAGCTCGAGATGCTCGATGCCACCACCGCGAACCGCGATAAGAGAATCCAGGCCCTCGCTCAAGGAAATGACCTCAAGGTTGACGATTCAAATGTCCCAGCTCCCGTCAAAGTCATCTCGAATGTTGGCGGAGGATCGCGGAGTTCAAATGCAGCGAAAGAAGGCAATCTCAAGTATCTCGATGGCAAGGAAGCCATCGGGAAAATGCACATGCCTGAAGGTTTCAAAGTCGGCCTTTTCGCCGATGAGAAAAAGTTCCCTGAAATGGCGAACCCCGTCCAGATGCAGGTCGATACCAAGGGCCGTCTCTGGGCCGCTTGCTGGCCCACCTACCCCAAGTGGGAGCCGCTTAAAGAGATGAATGACGCCCTCCTCATTTTCCATGATGATGATAAAGACGGCGTCGCAGACCGCACTACCGAGTTCGCCCGCGTCCATAATCCACTCGGCTTCGAGTTCTGGAATGGCGGCGTCATCGTCACCTCCCAACCTGACATTCTTTTCTTAAAAGACACCGATGGTGACGACGTCGCAGATGTCCGCTACGTTCTCATGCAGGGCGTCGGATCTTCCGATACTCACCACGCGGCGAACAATCTCATCTTCGGCCCTGATGGAGGCATCTACTGGCAGAGTGGAATCTTCCTCCATCATAATCACGAGACCCCTTGGGGACCCTCACTGAGCACCGGCGCTTCAGGCATGTATCGCTTCGATCCCCGTCGCTACACCATTTCCTTCCACGCGAAGAACTCCCCGAACCCGCACGGCACCAGCTTTGACCAGTGGGGATACCTTTACGCAAATGATGGCACCGGAGGAAAGTCCTACCAAGTCCGCCCTCACGAGAATGGCTTCAAAATGTTCCCTCTCGTAAAAAAGGAAGTCCGTCCTGTTTCCGGAGACACCATCGTCTCCAGCACTCACTTCCCTGATGAGATGCAGCAGAACTTCCTCCTCTGTAACACCATCGGCTACCTCGGTCTTAAACAATACAAACTCCACCGCGATGGCTTCGCTGATCAGGGCTACAAGCAAGGTGAAGTCTGGGGCACCCCTGCTGAGGAACTCCTCTACAGTGATGATGGAAACTTTCGCCCCACCAGTGCCATCTTCGGCTCTGACGGAGCGCTCTATGTCTCCGATTGGCACAACGTCATCATCGGCCACATGCAGCACAACGTGCGCGACCCGAATCGCGATAAGAAGCACGGCCGCATCTACCGCATGACCAGCGAGGGCCGCCCACTGCAGAAGCCTGTCGTGATCGATGGCGCCCCCATCACCGCGCTCCTTGAGAACTTCAAGCACCCCACCACGGGCGTGCGCCACCGCACCCGCGTCGAGATCAGCGAGCGTGATACTGATGAAGTCATCGCCGCCACCCAAGAGTGGGTGAAGCAGTTCGATCCCGCAAAAAAGGAGGACGGCATCCCGATCCTCGAAGCCCTCTGGGTGCACCAGCAGCACAATGTCAAAAACAACGACCTCTTAGCGAAAGCCCTCGCCTCTGCCGACCCACACGTCGCCATCGGCGCAGCCACCGTGAAGCACTTTTGGGAAGTCGCTGACCCCACTCTCGGGCAACAAGAGATCGAGGAGGAAAAGCACATGGTCCTTAAAAAAGGCGGGATCGAATCAGACACCGCTGATCTCACCACCGTCCGAATTAATACGATCGTCGAGAGAATCAGCTTCGATGTGAAGGAGTTCGATCTCAAGGCCGGCAAGAAGGTAAAGCTCATCTTCGTCAACCCCGACTTCATGCCGCACAACGTCGTCATCGTGAAGCCCGGCACTGCTGATGCCGTAGGCGCTGCGGCCATGGCGCTCGGAGCAGAAGGCTTTAAAAGAGCCTGGCTCCCAGAGAGCACAGACATCCTTCACGCCACCAAGCTTCTTGAAAAAGGTGAGACCCAAGAGCTAGAATTCACCGCTCCTACCGAGCCCGGTGACTACCAGTTCGTCTGCACCTTCCCCGGCCAC
>JALZWA010000282.1 GCA_023299815.1 Akkermansiaceae bacterium | reverse complement strand
TTGCCTTTATAGCCCCTGTGATGCTGTTCATGTATTTTGTAGAGGTGCGGACACCCTTGATTTCATTCACGACTTCCATGCCAGCGGTCACTTTTCCAAAGACCGCGTAGCCGCCGTTTGATGGGTGGTCGAGGCTGCCACTGTTGTCGTTCACATTGATGAAGAACTGGGACGTAGCACTGTTTAGGTCATTCGTGCGGGCCATGGCGAGGGTGCCGACGGTGTTGCTGAGACCATTTTGACCTTCGTTTTTAATGGGGTCGTTATTCTTTTTTTCGGTCGGGATGCCTTCCTCGAGAGCGAAGCCGCCGCCCTGAATCATGAAGCCATCCATGACGCGGTGAAAAATGGTGCCGTCGTAGAACTTATCATCCACGTAGGTGAGGAAGTTCTTGGTCGAGATGGGGGCTTTCACGGCATCGAGCTCGATGGTGACGTCACCCTTGGATGTCTTCATGATGACGCTGACGATTTTTGGAGCGTCCTGAGCGGGAACTTCTTCCTTAGGAGTAGTTTTTTCAGCTTGGCAGGCGGCGATGAAGAGAAAGGGAATGAAAAGAAGGTGTTTCATATGCGGGGTAGAATAGGTGAAGTGAGCGCGCTGGCAAGTTTAGTGGGCCTGTAACCAATCTGTTCCAAATCCGGTGTCGATGCGGACGGGGACATCGAGCGGGAGAGTGAGGGCGGATTCCATGGCGCTGACGATGAGTGGAGTCAATTCCTCCTGCTCATCAAGGTGGAGATCGAAAAGGAGTTCATCGTGGACCTGAAGAATCATCTTCGATTTGCTGCCTTCGAGAAGGGCTGAGACGCGGATCATGGCGATCTTGATCATATCAGCGGCGCTGCCCTGGATGGGGCTGTTGATGGCGGCGCGCTCGGCATTGGCGCGGATGCTGCCATTGCTGGAGTTGATGTCCTTCATGTTACGACGTCGGCCGGTGACGGTTTCGATGTAGCCTTGGGCGCGCGTCTTTTCGACCGTCTCTTCCATGAACTTCTGGATCGCGGGATACTCTTTAAAATAGGTTTCAATGATCTCGCTGGCTTCCGCGCGCGGGATGCCGAGACGCTGGGAGAGGCCGAAGGCGGAGATGCCGTAGATGATGCCAAAGTTCACCATCTTGGCGGTGCGGCGCATCTCTGGGAGAACCTCTTCAAGGGGGACGCCGAAGACCTTGGCAGCGGTGGCGCTGTGGATGTCGGTGTCATTTTTAAAAGCTTCGATCATGGTGGGATCACCGGAGAGAGCGGCCATGACGCGGAGCTCCACCTGTGAGTAATCGGCAGCAAGAAGAGTGAACTCTTTTCCGCGTGGGACGAAGGCCTTGCGCAGCTCGCGGCCGAGCTCGGAGCGCACGGGGATGTTCTGCAGGTTGGGATCGCTGGAGGCGAGACGCCCGGTGCTGGTGAGGAGTTGGTGGAGATTGGTGTGGACGCGGCCGGAGTGCGGAGCCCGGTGATTTGGGAGGGCATCGACGTAGGTGGACTTCAGTTTAGAAGCCTCGCGGTAGCTCAGGATGTCCGCGACGATGGGATGAGTGGCGGAGAGGCTCGAAAGGGTCTGCTCGTCGGTCTTGAATTGGCCGGTTTTGGTCTTCTTCGGTTTCTCGACGAGCTTCATCTCGCCGAAGAGAATTTCGCCGAGCTGCTTGGGTGAGTTGAGGTTAAAAGGTTTCCCCGCGGCTTCCTCGATGTCTTTGCTGAGGATCTCGATGCGGTCGGCGAGGTTCGTGCCGACGTCATCGAGGACATCTTGAGAGACGGTGATGCCTTCTGATTCCATGGCCACGAGGATGGGGAGGAGAGGGGATTCGATGGTGTCGAAGACGGCGCGGAGGCCCTCGTCTCTCAGCTGCGGTCCGAGAAGGTGGGCGAGCTGGAAGGTGACATCAGCGTCTTCTGCGGCATATTCTGCGAGCTTGTCGGCAGGGATGATGGAGGGGTCGAGCTCGCCCTTGGCGGCTTTCTTTTTCTCAGCTGCCGAGAAGAGGTCGTCTTCCTCGGTGGAGTCCGTGGCGCATTGCTCGAAGAGGTCTGCGAGCTTGATCGGAGAGTAGCCGAGGAGCGACTCGGAGAGGTAATCCATGGTGTGCTTCTGCTCCGGGACGAGGAGCTGGTGGGCGAGCATGGTGTCGAAAAAGGGACCTTCTGGGATCACGCCGTGGGAGCGGAGGATGTGGAGGTCGTATTTTAAGTTATGCCCGATTTTTTGCTTCGAGGAGGCAAAGAGGGCGGTGAATTTTGGAAGGTGCTCGGCGAGGACATACCAGCCGGTGTGGGCTTTGGTAGAAAAGGCGATGCCGAGGAGCTTCGCTTCAAAACGATTGAGCCCAGTGGTCTCGACATCGAAGCAGAAGGTCTCTGCGTTCTTAAGTTCGGTCAGGAGCTCGGAGATGTCCTCGCTGCTCTGTGCGAAGCGATATTCGTGCTTCGAGTCTTTGATCGTCTTGAGACTTTCGAAGACGGGAGCAGCGTCCTCTTTTTCACCTTCAGATGCGGGCTCAGCGCCAAAGAGACGCTTCGTCAGCGTGCGGAATTCGTATTCCTCGAAGAGTGGCTTGAGCGTTTCTGGGTCGAAGGTGGAAAGAGCGAGATCATCGAAACTCGTCTCCACAGGGACGTCTAGAAGAATGGTGGCGAGGACCTTTGAGAGGCGCGCTTGGTCGGCGAAGTTCGTGAGGTTTTCCTTCTGCTTTCCTTTTAGCTTATCGAGATTTTCAAGGATGCCCTCGACAGAGGAATAGAGCCCGATGAGTTTTTTAGCGGTCTTTTCCCCAACTCCCGGAACGCCGGGAATGTTATCCGAGGCGTCTCCCCAGAGGCCGAGGATGTCGATGACTTGCT
>JALZWA010000281.1 GCA_023299815.1 Akkermansiaceae bacterium | reverse complement strand
CTTTTTCCGGTGGTGAATGATGTCACTCGACACGATATGATCGTGAGTATCCGAGCGGGCTTTCGGAGGGGCGAGCTGGCGATGCTCCTGAATCTTGGGGATGAGTGGGAGTGGCGCGAAGAGGTGTCATTGCTCGGGGGGATTCGTGTGCTAGCTTGGCGGCGATGAAGCGAATCGAGATTGCGGGAGGTGGCTTGGCTGGGCTTTCGCTGGGGATTGCGTTGCGGAAGAGAGGGGTGCCGGTGCTGGTGCGAGAGGCGGGGAGTTATCCGCGGCATAAGGTGTGTGGCGAGTTTGTGAATGGGGTGACTTTTACGACTCTGAAGAATCTCGGGATTGCGGGGATTTTTGAGAATGCGCTACGACATTCGCGGACCCGCTGGTGGATTGGGGCTTGCGAAGTGCTGGATGCCGAGATGGCGCGACCTGCGCTGGGGATGTCTCGCTGGGAGATGGATGAGTTATTGCGAGACCTCTTTTTAGCCGAAGGCGGAGAGCTGCAGGTGGGAGACCGGGTGGCTCGGGAAGCACGGCAGGGAAGGGTGTGGACGGCGGGGCGGCGGCTGGAGAAGGAGAGCCAGTGGCTGGGGTTAAAGGGGCATTTTGAAAAGGTGCCGCTGAAGGGCGGGCTTGAGATGCATATCGGCGATGGCGGCTACGTGGGGCTGACGCCGATTGCGGAGGATGGGGGACGGGTGAATGTCTGTGGGCTTTTTAAAAGGAGAAGTCTGAGGGGGGAGAATCTCACGGTGAGTTATCTGCGGGCCTGTGGTTTGGGGAAATTAGCTGAGAGGCTGGAGGATGGTGTGCTGGATGAGGCTTCGGTGACGGGAGTGAGTGGTTTTCATCTGGGAGCGCAGCGGGTGGAGGAGGAACTCTGCTCGCTGGGGGATGCGGAGCGGATGATTCCGCCCTTTACTGGGAATGGGATGTCGATGGCATTCGAGTCAGCGGAGTGTGCGCTGGAGTCGCTGGTGAGTTATGCGGGAGGGGGAGATTGGGACAGGTGCCGAGAGGAGATTCGAGCGGCGCTGGAGAAGCGCTTTAAAAGGCGGGTGGCTTTTGCGCTGGGGCTGCATGGTTTTCTGATGACGGGAGCTGGTCGAGCGGGCTTGTCGCTGGCGGCTCGGAGTGGGGTGCTGCCTTTTCACTGGCTGCAGCGGCAGCTTTCTTGAGAAGAGGAGTTGGCAAATGATGAAAAAAGGAGGAGGGTAGATGCGATGTTCTTAGAGTCGATCGCGAGTGCCTTTCCTGAGTCTTCTTTTAGCCAGCGGGAGTGCTACGAGTTTTCAAGTGCGAGTGAGTCGGTGAAGGAGCTGGAGCCGAGATCTCAAGTGCTGCTGCGGAAGGTTCTGCTGGGTGATTCGGGAATTAAGAAGCGCCATTTTTCCACCTCTGATCCGGCGGCGGTTTTTGGGGCGTCGGCGCAGGAGCTGAATGAATATTTTGAGCGAGAAGCACCCAGGATCTCGGGTGAGGCGCTGAGTAAGGCTTTGAAGAAGGCGGGGCTGCAGGGAGCTGATCTGGATGCACTCATCATCTGCACCTGCACGGGTTATCTCTGCCCGGGGGTGACGAGTCATGTGGCTGAGGCGATGGGCTTGCGGGCTGACATTTATCTGCAGGATCTTGTGGGCTTGGGATGTGGTGCCGCGATTCCTGCGATGCGGGCTGCGGAGGGGTTTCTGGCAGCGAATCCGGGGAGTAAGGTGGCTACGATTGCGGTGGAGGTCTGCTCGGCCGCGCTTTTCGTCAATGACGATCTTGGTGTGTTAATCAGCCTGTGTCTTTTCGGTGATGGCGCTTCGGCGGTGATTTGGAGTGATGAACAAGGGGGGGAGAAGTGGCAGGTGGGTCACTTTGATACCCTGCATCTGCCAGAGGAGCGGGAGAAGATCCGCTTCGTGAATGGGGAAGGGAAGTTGCTGAATAAGCTGCATCGGGCTGTGCCGGAGCTGGCGGCGGAGGCGGTGGAAAGACTTTGGGAAAAGCGGAGCGCGGAGCCGGATCAAGTGATCAGTCACACCGGCGGGAGGGATGTGATAGAGGCGCTCGAAGGGCGCATGGGTTGGGAGCTTGCGGAGACGCGTCGTGTGTTAAAGGACTATGGGAACTGTAGTAGTCCCTGTGTTCTCTTTGCGCTGGAGGATCGTTTGGAGCAGGGCGAGTCGGATTCGCGGTATTGGCTGACGAGTTTTGGAGCGGGATTTGCGGCGCATTCTTGTGAGATGTGGCGTTGACAGGGGGCGAGAGGTGGTGGAGCGTCCCTCCCGTAATGACTAATACAAACCGCCGGGTGTTGACCGGCCTGTTGAGTGGTGCTGTCGGCTTGTCCGCCCTTGCCCAAGAAACCCCGACGCCCCCAGTGGAAAAACCTTCGAAGGTGGTGACTCCACCGGTTGAGCTGCCTACTGCTAAGGCTCAGCCTATTAATGATCCTTTTAAGGCACCTGCCGATGTCGCTGCCGCTCCTGCGGACGCGGTGAAGACTGAGTCTGGCCTCGCTTCCAAGGTGCTCGTAGCGGGCACGGGCAAGGTCAATCCTCGCGCGGTAGATTCCGTGAAGGTGAATTACACTGGCTGGCAGTCATCTGATGGTAAGATGTTTGATAGCTCGCTGCGCGGTGGTCAGCCTGTGACCTTCGGTCTTGGTCAAGTGATCAAAGGTTGGACCGAGGGTATTCAGCTCATGGTAGTCGGCGAGAAGCGTCGCTTCTGGATTCCTGCGGAGCTCGCTTATGGTGACACCGCAGAGCGCCCCGGCACACCTACCGGAGCTCTTGTTTTCGACGTCGAGCTTCTTGAGGTGATTGCTGCACCCGAGACCCCTGCGGATGTTGCGGCTGCTCCTACTGATGCAGAAAAAACTGAAAGCGGTCTCGCTTCGAAAGTTCTCAAGGCTGGTGAAGGCAAAGAGAGGCCTGGTCCTGCAGACATCGTAATGGTGAATTTCTCTGGTTGGAAAGCAGACGGTGAGTTCCTCGTCTCTTCAGCGATGAATGGGCAAGGCCCTGGACAGCTGAAGCTCGATCAAGTCCCCATCAAGGGATGGACCGAAGGCATCCAGCTGATGGTCGTGGGTGAGAAGCGCCGTCTCTGGATTCCTTCCGAGCTGGCTTTTGGAGACACGCCTCAGCAGGGTGCTCCTGCTGGTCCTCTTGTCTTTGATTTCGAGCTCGTGAGCTTCGAGAAATACGTCGATCCTTATCCTGCACCTGCCGATGTGGCCGCTGCTCCAGAGGATGCGGTAAAGACTGAGTCAGGTCTCGCTTCTCAGGTGATTGAAGCTGGCGAGGGTGAGTCTAAGCCGACTGCGGAAGATCTTGTGACCTTCGCCTTTACCGGTTGGAAATCGACTGGTGAATTCATCGGTGGAAGTGAAGCACAGGGACGTCCGATGAATCTCAAGTTGGCTGATGCTCCGATCGCAGGTTGGGTAGAGGGCATTCAGCTCATGACTAAGGGGGAGACGCGTCGCTTCTGGGTTCCTGCCGAGCTTGGTTTCAAGGGATCGCCTGAAAAGGAGGCTCTCGTGTTCGATGTCGAACTTCTTGATTTCAAAACACCACCTCCCGCTCCTGCAGCACCCGCTGATGTTGCTGCTGCTCCAGAGGACGCAGAGAAGACGGCTTCCGGTCTCGCTTCTAAGGTTCTCATCAAAGGTGAGGGTGAGAAGAAGCCTGGTGCCGCTTCTCGTGTCACGGTCCACTACACCGGTTGGACCACGGATGGGAAAATGTTCGATAGCTCGGTCGTTCGTGGTGAGCCTTCATCATTCGGCCTCAATCAGGTCATCGCTGGCTGGACTGAAGGTCTTCAGCTCATGGTGGAGGGGGAGACCCGCCGCTTCTGGATTCCGGTCGATCTTGCTTACCAAGGTCAGCCGGGCAAGCCAGCAGGGATGCTCGTCTTCGATGTGCAGCTGATCAAGATTGACTAAAGACGACCTCGTCTAAAAATTATCAAAACGGTCCTTCAGTTCGCTGGAGGGCCGTTTTTTACTTCGTCTTTTCCCGCGTAAGGGTTACCTCGCCTGCATGAGTGATCCACTTGCCGCCCCCGCCGATGTCGCAGCTGCTCCTGATGCTGCGGAAGTGACCGATACCGGTCTCGCCTCGATTGTTCTCCAAGAGGGAAGTGGGGCTGAGAAGCCATCTGGCCGTGATACGGTAGAAGTTCATTACAGCGGCTGGCAGTCGTCTGATGGAAAGCTTTTTGATAGCTCAGTCCAGCGTGGGGAGAAGATCTCCT
>JALZWA010000280.1 GCA_023299815.1 Akkermansiaceae bacterium | reverse complement strand
CCCCCTCATCGCCCGCTGGCCGAGCCAGATCAAAGGAGCCCGCACTTCCGATTCCATCGCCTGCCTCACCGACCTCTACTCCACCCTTGAGGACATCACCGAACAACCCCGCAAGCCCCTCGGCGGCGAGGACGGCTTCTCCCTCCTCCCTGACTTCTCAGGAAAAGGAACCACCGCTCGTAAAAGCATCATCAGCCACTCCATCAGCGGCATCTTCGCCATCCGCGAGGGCGATTGGAAACTCTGCCTCTGCCGGGGCAGCGGTGGCTGGAGCAAACCACGCGAACCAGACGCAAAAAAGCAAGGCCTCCCCGAGATGCAGCTCTTTAATCTCAAAGAAGACCCCGCTGAAAAAAACAACCTCTTCCAGAAAGAGCCCGAGAAAGTCAAAGCCCTCCTCGCCCTGCTCCAAGACCAAGTCGACAAAGGCCGCTGCACCCCTGGCGAGCCTGTCGAAAATGACCGTAAGGTTTCGGTCCTTCCTGGGAAATAGACACCTCTCACTCAGGAGGGCCGCCTAAGCTTCGTCGCCTCTGCATCTAAGAAAAGATGCGGCCTCCTTGCTCTTGAATATTTCTTGGGTGCAAAGAGTGAGGAAAAACTTGAAGAAAATTTAGGGAAAAGAGCAATCGGTGACGACTTAAAGGGTAGAAGACAGTTTCCCTTTTTAATTTATGTCAGGCTCCCGCTCACGTCTCATTCCATTTTCCAAACCTGATTCAGGGTTAGTGAACTGGTCGGATGCGCTTGTAAGCCATCGTGTTGAATTGAATAACTTGGTGAGGAAGAGACTCTCAGGTGCAGGTGAGGGAGCAGTTGATGACATCCTCCAAGAAGTCGCCCTCACCGCCCATTCCGAAGCTGGTGAAACCGTCAGCCCAGGGAGCGAGCAAGCGTGGCTAAGACAAGTCGCCATCAATAAGGTAAAAGACTACTGGCGGCGGATCGAGCGGAGGGGAGCCTTGGAGCACAAATACTCTACCGATGGAGGCGCTTCCGGAAGCATCAGTAAATCTCCCTACGAATGGGTGATGGCCCTGGAGACAACTGAAGTGATCAACACCGCGCTTGATCAGATGTCAGCAGATGAAAGAGAAGCCCTTATCAGAAAATATCTCGAAGGACAGACCTGCCGCGAGATTGCCCAAAGCGACGGAGTTCCAGAAAAAACCATCGAATACCGCCTCAAAAAAGCGCGGCAGACGATGCGTGCGATTTTAACAAAATTTATTTAAGAGCCAGTCCCTGAAATCATGAATCATCATAGTGAAACAATCACCCGTTTGATCGACGGCGAACTGAGTGACCTTGAGAGGTCTCATTTCCTCACCTCCCTTGATGAGGAAGTCTCGGAAGATTGGCGCACATTAGCCTTAGGCTTGCTTGAGAGGCAACTCATCACCGATGCATTGAGGAAAATGAAGGAGCAAGAGAACTCAGCCCTGACGATTCAGAGTAAAACGAAAGCAAGCGTGTTTCATAATTGGGTAGCACGGGCAGCCCTCGTGATATTTGGCCTCATGCTAGGCTTCGCTGGACCACGATTGATCGGAGAAAAAAGCCCACAAATTGTCGCTGAAGATCCCCCTGCCTCGACCCCAAATGATCAGATCCCAGAGCCAGAGTTGGTGACTCTTGAAGAGCCGGAAAGCGCCCCTCAAATAAGAGGAGGCTATATCACTGCAAATTTTCGGGATGGGAGTCAATTGATTGTCCCCGTCAGTCATATCGCAGAACAAAGCCGATAAGTGTTCCCTGCTTGAAAATTCAACCCATTCAATCATGAAAAAAACAATTCAAAACTTAGCACTAGGAGGCTTGGCCTCACTTGCCTTAATGGCGGGTTCTGCCTTTGCTGATGAGCTTAAAAAAGAAAATACCCCTCAAGGGGAAATCTTTAGAGAAGAAGTTTCAGTGAAGCTTAAAGAGCAGCTCAAAGAAGCCGGAATATCGGCCGAGAAAATAGCAGAAATTTTCAAAAATGTCACAAATTCGACGGATCTCCATAACAAGAAAATCAAAGTAATTTCTCGTGCAATGGTCATCGGGCCAGATGGGAAGCTTAAGGAGGCTGAAAACCGTGACGATCTCAGTAAGGTCCTTACTGCAATCGAAGACGCCGGCGTCAAAAAACTCCTAAAAGAAAATGAAAATGAAATCATCTCAGGGAAAGTTGTCATCATCGATGAAGATGGAAATCGTATCGAGAAGGACTTCGGTGCAGGGAGCACTTTGGACGAAATGTTGAAGGGCACCCTCGAAGGAATGGGTCTTGAGATTAATATGAAAATGGGAAAGGAAGCCCCCAAAAAGGTCAAGAGCAAGGAGGATTTGGCTGATAAAGTGGACAAGCTGCAGAAAGAATTGGTAGCCCAAAGACTCCTTCTCGAAACGATCATTAAGAAACTCAACTAATCTCGGACGCCTCGATTCAAGGCAAAAAAGTCACACTCTCCACACCACTTAAATTTCACAGAAAATGAAAAAAATACTCCTCCCTCTCGGAATCGCCTTTGGCGTAATCATCGGCTGGTTTCTTAAATCCGCACCTGACAGCACTCCCGCTGACACCGCTCCCTCGGTAGTCGTCCAGCCGCAAAAAGCTCTGCCAGCAAATACCGGGATTCGCGAGAGATCCTCCCTCCCTGAAAAAGCAAACTCTCGTGAGCCTAAGGCAAGTGGGCCCATCATCTCCTTTGGAACATCAGGATCAGGCATGCAGGCTCCTTCTGAAAAACAGATGAAAAAATGGCATGCTTCCGTGATGAAGAGACAAAATGCCAAATTCGAAGCGCGTCTCGCGAAACTTGCGAAAGAGCTCGATCTTTCTCCTGAGCAAATCGCGCAACTCCGAAAAGTCTGGGAAGATGAAGTCGCCACGCTCGGTGAAGGCCCCGAAGCCTTCATGGAGATGCAGAAATTAAATGCCCTGCTCACAGGAAATGGTCTTGATGAGGACTTAGCCAATATCCTCTCCGAGGACCAGGGAGAGCAATACGAAGAGCTCAAGGAGCAAGAATTCGCCAACAAAGTCGAATCAACCGCTCTTAAAAATCTCGCAAAACTCAGCTTCCTCAACCTCCGCGACGAGCAGAAAGATGCCGTGATGGGCATCCTCTACGAACAAGCCGAAGCGTCAGCGAAAACAGAGTCCCCTCTCGATGCCATGGTCGGCGCAATCAGCACCATGGGTGGTGGCTTGAGTGACAGCATGGGCGGAAGCGGAGATGCCGCGAGCCTCATCGAGTTAAGCGGTATTTCCTCTGGTGGTCTGAGCAATGAGGAAAAGATCGAATCCCTCGCCCCCGTGCTCGACCCAGAACAACTCGAAGAATACCGCACCAGCCTCGGAGTTAGGTAACGAAATCATCTTACCGAGCAAATAGGATCTCCTCACACCGCCATCCGGAAGAACTCCAGCGGCTGCTTCATCGCGCGGCATTTTCGCCTCCAGCTTTTCTCTGATTTCAGAAGCTCGGGGGCGTCCTGCGTCCGCTCGAAGCAAAACTGCTTGGGTAGCGTCGTGTAGAGGGATTTCGGTGGCAGGGCACCCTCGATCCTTTTCAAAAAGCGACCTGATTCGTGTGTGTGATAATAGATCGTCTTCATCCCGATCTCTTCTGTGAGAAAAGTGATCGCCGCAGAGAGCATCGCCTCGTGCCAAGTCTTCTCGTGCGCTGAGAAATCCTTTTCCCAGAGAGTGATCAAGCGCTCGGTGTCAAAATCGCCGCCATACTGGCGGAAGCGCTTTTTCTTTTCTTTGCGCTTCCGATAGGCCGTCTTCACGACCTCGCGCATGTCCCTCAGGAGATCAGTTTGAACTTCTTCGATCAGCGCTTCGCCTGTTTCTAAATCCAAGTCCAGACGACACCAGCTCAAGGTCGGAAACTTTCCCTCCTGCACGGGATGCCCCCATGATCTAAATGGATCGTATTCACTCATGTCGACACAGCGCTTGAGCTTCCGGTGATGGCTGAGGTTGAGATTCAGCTGCAGCACCAGACTCACCCCTTTCCGAGAGACCTGATTATCGCGCCAGTAGCGGACATCATCTCCCCAGATATCGAGCGAGAGCCGGTAAGCTCTTCCCTCGGGGAGATTTTGCTGCCGAGGCACCATGGCAGGGTCGATCAGCCCATCATGGCACGAGGCCAGATGGGCCTTTACCGCTGGCTTCTGCAGTAACTTCCCAGCCGAAGTGCCGCGGAGTTTATGAATGCGATCCTCCTTCTTGCTCAGCAGATGCAGCAGCAGGAAGGCGTAATCGTCTTTAGAATAATGAAAGAGCGTCCGGCCTTTGGGTAAACAGGCCACGACCTCCTTCGCGAGTTCGTGTTTCATTGAAAAATGGTTGAGAGATCACAGCTCTCTCAAGGCAGAAAAAATAGAATCTAAGCGAAACCTCAGGGCACAAAGATGCGCCAAAGACAAAGGTCTCAATTTCAGGAAAATTCATCCACAAGCGCCGAGATCATAGATCAATCAGCGCTCTCCGAATTCCTCACTTATTTATAAATACCGACATAACGTAACAGAGTTAAGCTGGAATCGTGGTAACCGATCTCACTCTGCCTTCAAGCTCAATTTTTCTCATGAGAGAGTCGGCCGCTGACCAGAGGAGGGGGAGGGGAGTCGATTTTTTCTCCCATTTAAAAGAGCGCCCACCCAAGTGTAGCGCACTCCGTATTCGTAGATCACGAGGAGGAACCCCGTCACCCCGAAGGCGATGATCGAGAACTTCAGCCAAGCCGAGATCTCCCAATCCTGCATGAGAATCTGCAGGGCCACAATCAGCGGGAAGTGGCCGAGGTAGAGCCAGTAAGAAGCATCCGAGAGATAGCGCACCACCGGATGGCCTCCATTGAGGTAGCGACGGAAGAATCCAAAGAGCCCAATGAGGAGAAGCCACGTCAGCAGCGAAACTCCCATCTGCGCGTAATAGTGATCATTCGTGTAGATCCACGCCCGCGTCACGATGAAAAGTGGAAGCGCAGCGAGAAACCAGAGCCACCAGCGGGTCCCCGCCTTTTCCTCCCACCAGCCTCGGCCAAAGGCGAGCGCACCGAAGAAAAAGAAGATCGCATAATAGCCCAGCTTCGGGCCCCAAGGTAAAACCCCCAAAGCCGTCCCGGGCCCGTAGGAAAAAGGCATCCCGAGCTGTGCCCAAAAGGTCAGCGGAGCGAGCGCGATCAGACACCACGGAGATTTCACCAGAAAATCAGGCATCGTTTTGCCCGTCTTCTGCCAAAGCCACGCCACCGGCACGAAGATCGCTAGCAGCCAGAGCAGATAATAAAGGAACCACAGATGGTAGAAAACCGGAGTGAATACCCCCTTCCAATACCAAGAAACCTCCTCTTCTGAGGTAGCCACCTGCTCCTCATTCTCCAGTTCGCCCTGACCACTTTGCAGAGTCTCCTCAGCAGCTCTCTCCTCCTTCACCGCAGCCGACCATTCGTCTAGCTCGCTCATGATAGGGACCATAAGAATCGTCCCCACCACCAGTGGCACCCCGATTCTTAAAAGGCGCTGCTTCACCACCTCACGCACCCCGCGCCTCTTCCACATCATCGCCGTGAAAAACCCACTCACCATAAAGAAGAGCGGCATCCGCGAAGCATGCACCAGATCCACCATTACGCCAAAGCTTGCAGGATCCGCCCGCACATCCTGCGCCCACCAGCCTGAGTAATCCATAAAGGACATCGCAGCATGGAAGAAGATCCCCACCAGCATCGCGATTCCCCGGAGGCCATCGAGAAAGTGGTAGCGTGGTGCGGGTGTCATCGCCACGAGACTACCCAAGACCCCCAAACGGAAACGAACGTAATCTCATCTTTCACCGGCCACCTGCCCCACACATCCCTCCCGGCTCCTACTCTTTAACCCGTGGCCCAAAGGGCTATCACTCTTCAGCCCAGGTCGGAGCGAGGAACGAGCGCAGGCCTGGGTCTACTGCCCCCGAAAATCTCAGCCCTGTAAGGGCGAAACAATCCTCTGAGGACCGCATTTCTTTTAGTATCCTACCCACCATGCCCCAATCGCTTTCCAAAGTCCTCGTCCACCTCTTCTTCTCCCTCGGCTGGACCATCACAATCCATGAGCGATATGTCTGGGACTAGGCCCAAAGAATGTTTCGCCCATTCAGGGCTCCGTGATTTTTGAAACCCCAAACCTAGGCCTGCGCTCGTTCCTCGCTCCGACCTAGGCTAAGGAGTGGCAGCTCTTTGAGCCTTTCCTGAAAAAATCTCTCAGCCTCCTTTCCCGCCACTCCACTCTTCCATTTCCCCCTAAACCCCCTTATCTCCCGCGTCTGGAAGGGCTAATCGTCCTTCACAATTCTCTCTTCACCACTCACCATTCTCCCGTGTCCGTCGAACTCACCCGCAACTTCTCCATCATCGCCCACATCGATCATGGCAAGACGACCCTGTCTGACCGCCTCATGGAGGAGACCCAGACCATCACCCAGCGCGAGTCTCAAGCTCAGCATCTGGATTCGATGGATCTTGAGCGAGAAAAAGGAATCACGATCAAGTCTCACCCCGTCACTCTCTCCTTCAAGGCGAAGGACGGGAAGACCTACAAGCTCAACCTCCTCGACACCCCCGGCCACGTCGACTTCTCCTACGAGGTCTCCCGCTCGCTCGCGGCTTGCGAGGGTGCGATCCTCATCATCGATGCCGCCCAAGGCGTCGAGGCCCAGACCATGGCGAACGTGAACCTCGCCATGGAGCAGGACCTCGCGATCGTTCCTGTCCTCAACAAAATCGATCTTCCCGCGGCCGATATCCCGCGCTGCCGCCAGCAACTTGAGGACATCCTCGCCATCCCCGGCGAGCACGCCATTCCTGCTTCCGCGAAGCAAGGTATCGGGATTCAAGACATCCTCGAAGCCGTCGTGGAACTCGTCCCTCCGCCTGTCGAAAACCCAGACGGCCTCCTCCGCGCCTCCGTCTTCGATTCTCTTTACGATCAATTCCGCGGCGTCGTCTCCTACGTCCGCATCGTCTCCGGTGAAGTGAAAAAGGGCGACCGAATTAAGCTCTTCCACACTCCTACGAACTACGAGATCAAGGAGACCGGCATCTTCACCCCGAAGATGACCAAGAACGACGGCCTCAAGACAGGAGACGTCGGCTACATCATCGCCAACATGAAGTCCTCTGCGGAGGTCAAGATCGGCGATACCATCACGCACAAGGACAAGCCCTGCCTCGAGCCCCTTGCTGGATTTAAGGAAATCCGCCCGATGGTCTTCTCCGGCATCTACCCCATCGACACCTCAGACTACGAAGCGCTGAAGGTTGCGATGGGCAAGCTCCAGATCAACGACGCCGCTTTCACTTTCCAGACTGAATCCTCCTCCGCGCTCGGCTTCGGCTTCCGCTGCGGCTTCCTCGGCCTCCTTCACATGGAAATCATCCAGGAGCGCCTCCGCCGCGAGTTCGACATGGATGTCATCTCCACCTACCCCTCCGTGATTTATGAAGTCATCAAGACGGATGGAGAGGAACTCATCATCGACAACCCCTCCTATCTTCCCGAGGCCCAGACCATCGAGCAGATCTCTGAGCCGATTGTCCGCATCTTCATCATGGTCCCCGGCGACTACATCGGAGACGTCATGAAACTCATCATGGAGAAACGAGGTGACCTCGAAAACACCGAGACCATCGACGAATTCCGCGTCATGCTCACCGCGACCGTCCCTCTCGCCGACATCCTCGTAGACTTCAACGACCGCCTCAAATCCATGACCAAGGGCTACGGCTCCATGGACTACGAGCACGCTGGCTACCGCGCCGCCAAGATGGTCAAAATGGACATGCTCATCGCCGGCGAACCCGTCGAAGCCTTCTCCACCATCGTCCACACCGACAAAGCAATCGGCCGAGGCCGCGAGCTCGCCGCGAAGCTCAAGGAAGTCATCCCGACCCAGATGTTCACCGTAGCGATCCAAGCCGCGATCGGTGGAAATATCATCGCGAGGGAAACAATCTCCGCGATGCGTAAAAACGTCACCGCAAAATGCTACGGCGGCGACATCTCCCGAAAGCGCAAGCTCCTCGAGAAGCAGAAAAAGGGGAAGGCCAAGATGAAAGCCTTTGGTAAAGTGAATATCCCGCAGGACGCCTTTATCAAGGTGCTGAAGTCAGGGGATTAATAAGGAGAGCGTGCGTCCCGCACGGCTTCCTGAGCCAAGGTTAGCAGCGATTCGCAATCATCCTAAAAATACTTAGCCACGGTCTCTTCTGATGGAGGAGCCGAGACTAAGGAGCCGATGATCATGGCGGCAGCGCCGATGAACCACATAATAGCGGCGGGGGTGACCCCTCCGAGGACGTGGAACTCACCGCCGAAGCCGGACATGGAGAAGAAGATGACCCAACTGACGAAGACGCAGATGACACAAGCGTAGGCCCCTGTTTTTGTTGCTCGTTTCCAGTAGAGGGCCGCGATGACGAGGGGCGTGAGGGCGGCAAATCCAGAGAACGACCAAATGGCGAGTGAGAAGATGTGCTGCTTCTCTTGCTGGAGAAGAACGAGCGAGATGAGGTAGATGATGAGAACAATCGCTACGATGAATGCTCTGGCCATGAAAATGGTCTGCTTGTCGGTGTAGGTTTTCTTCGAGTTGTGCAGGACGATGTCGTTCGTGAACATGGTGCCGAGGCAGAGGAACTGGGAGTCGAGCGAAGACATGATGGCAGCAAGAATTCCGGCGGTGACGAGGCCTACGATGAGGGGATCGGAGACGAGTTTTCCGACCATCATGGAGAGGACGATGGCAGGGTTGGTGCCTGCTGGGATTTGTCCGGTGGCCCAGATTCCGATGAGGACGCAGGGAACCCAGACGATGGCGATACAGATGGGGTGGGCGATGACGGTGAGCTTGAAGCTCTTTGCGCTCTTGGCAGTGAGCCAGTGCTGGAAGAGGTGGGGGAACATGCCGACGCTGAGCGGGATGAACATGTAGGTGAGAAAGGTGAGTTGGGAGATGCCTACTTTTCCATCGACCGTTCTGACCTTGTGGCTGTCTTTCGCTTGTTCAATGGCTTGGGCAACTCCGCCGAGTTTATCTGAGATCAGGTAGAAGGCCAAGATGCCCATGATCATGAAGACAATGGTTTGAAAGGTATTGGCCCAAGCGGTGGCACGGGAACCACCGGCGAAGATGTAGGTGAGGACGACGATGCAGATGACGAGCCCGGTGAGCCAAGGTGGGACGCCTCCATTGGCAGTCCACTCGGGAAAGACTCCAGGCATGGGGCCTTTTGCTTTGGTGACTCCTTCGATGGTCTTAGCGGCACCAATCACTCCGATGAGGAGGTAGGGGATGACGAGGAGGACGAGGATGGGAAAGAGAAGGTAGCCGAAGGCCTTGGATTCAAAGCGGGCGCGGAAATACTGAATCTGAGTGACGTAGCCGTAGCGCTTACCAATGGCCCAGAGCTTGATGCCGATCATGAAGAAGCAGGCGGCGTGGATCAGGCCGGAGGACGAGGCCATGAGGCCGTAGGTGCCGATCCCGCTGCCGAAAGCCTTACCGGTAGAGCCCACGAGCGCAAAGGCGGTCATGGTGGTGCCGAAGACGGACATCAGCAGCATGAAGGGGCCGATGGAGTGGCTGGCGACGAAGTAGTCCTTCGAGGTGCCTCGGAAGAGGGTCTTAGAAAAGAGAGCGAGTCCGAGAAGGAGCGCGAGGTAAATACAGATGACGATAACAGTGGTCATGATCGATTAGTTGTTGTCGTTTCCTTCCGCCCATTCCTCAAGATGAGTGGGCCATGCGAATTTTGTGACGAGCGCCCAGAAGCAGGCAGCGGCGACCGAGTAACAAGCGTGGTAGAAAAGGCCGATGGGCATGAAGCCGAAGACGAGGTCCGCTTTATCCCAGTTCCAGACATCCTGGTGGAGCACTGCGAGGAGCAGAAAGACGGTAATGATGATCCAAGATTTCTTCATGAAATATACTACAGGGAGAATGGAGAGGGTCTTACGCTCTGTCGACGTGATTTTCCTGATCCGCTTGGAGGTTGTTTCGTGAGAGAATATCTTCTAAGTTGAGTGAGTGAGTGAGGAGCATGGAGACGAGGAGGTAACCAGTGGGCGTCTCGCTGCTGAGGATCGCCGTGGGCGGGTGCTGGAGCCGATGCTGGGAGATCCGAGACGAGGCTTGGGCGCAGAGAGTGATCTCGATGATCCCGATCCTGAAACAGCTTGGTCTGAGGAAAAACCGACCTCTCGTGTTACCAAGATTCTCGTCATGAGTTGCCTGTTTCTCCTTTTGATTAGTGGAGGCTTCGCGGTCTATTTTGTCCAAGAGAAAGAGGAGATCGAGGTGGCTTCTCCGGTGAGTCACTCTCAGCCGGAGAAAACTTTCATGGAGAAAGCCTCTGCTGAAGAGGTGGAAGTGGCGGTGCGGGATGCCATTCAAACTTACATGTCTGCTAAGACGCATGCGGAGCGCTGTGAAGTCATTTTAGGTGGGCAGGCGAAGCTTCCGCTCCTGGAGGAGTATGATGAGCGGTCGGACACGGTCTTTCCTGAGGGCTTTGGGGGAAAGTTGAAGACGGAGCCCTATGCGATTGAGGGGGAGCCGGCGCTGGCCGCGCTGGCGGATGATCTCGATCCGCGGAAGCTCTGGCTTTTCATTGTGCGTTCGACCGCGACAGGAATGGAGATCGATTGGGAGGCGAGCGTGGCCTACGGAGAGAAGCCTTGGTTGGATTTTATTTATCAGCAACCAGAGAGCCTCGTGCAAATGAGAGTGTATCTTGAGGGGATTCGTGCGCCGCTTTCTGAGAAGATTGATGAGGACGCTTTCCGGACTTTTGCGGTCACGGCGAAGGGATATGAGTTTGAAAAATTTCTCCACGTGGAGCGGAGCTCGGAGCTTGGGAAAAGCCTCGCCAAGATGGTCCCTCACTCTTCTAAGCAGCCGGTGAATATCCGTCTCCGCTGGATGGAGGGAGAGGGTGGCAAGAAGTCACTCGATCTGGTCGAGATTCTCCACAACTACTGGATCACTCCTCAGGAGCAACTATCTCCGGCGAAGTGATGTCCCTAGGAGAAGGGCGGAGAGCGCGAGGAGGGTTCCTGAGGGTTCGGGAACGGGAACAGCTATGACGGTGTAGCCGAGATCCACGAATGAACCAACTGTAAGGGAGCTGATGAAGCTTCCCGGGTTGAGCCAGCCAGTTAGAAGTTCATTGCGCAAATCTTGGCCGGTCACGAGGCTGACAATTCCTGTCGGGCCGACTCCTCCATCGACCTCGTTCCAGTGCCCGTCTTCGGTGCCGGGGCCGCCGCCCAGCTCGACGGGCACGAAGGCGCCGTTCTGCTGGAACTCGGCATTGTAATTCGCAAGTCCCTGGGCTCCGGTGTATTCTCCTGAGCCATCGACGTAGAGTTCTTGGCGTCCCGCTAATGTTGGGCTAATAGCACTGCTGCTCCAGAGGGTTCCAATCCCTAAGACGTGGCCCATTTCATGGAGAATGACATCATCAAAGGTTCCGGCAGCCTCTAAGGCAGCGGTATCGCTGGTGTCGAAGGTCATCGTCCCTGTATTGGCGTAGAGAAAGTTAGGGGTGATTTTGACACCGGTGGGGCCAGCTGACCCGAGCGTTCCTCCCGGGCCATCAATATTACTGAGATTGACATCAATGGTGACGACGTTGCTAGAGACTGTGTCTTGATAGCCAGTGATGAGGCTTTCCCATGTGAGTGCGGCTTGCTCGAAGGTTGCTTCTTGGGAGGCAGTCGGCGCGTTGATGAAGTTAAACTGAATGTCGAAGCCCACGGTCATTGCGGAAGCGGAGCCAAGAAGGGCGAAGGAGAGGTGAGTGGGCCGAACGATCATAAAAATAACGAAAAAATTCTCTTTCACTGAATCATAGCAGTTTGGGTTTCAGAAGTAAAAAATCTAACAGGTCAATAATAATTTGGGTGACCATGAAGTTGCGCCCAGCCTGATGATCTTCTTTTTTGACAGCGCTGACGTGGCTCGTCAGGGTGGGAGAGGTGAGTGAGTCGAATTCAGAAAAGCCTTTTCAGCGGAATGGGGGGACGTATTCGTTCTTGGGAAATCCCAAGCCGAAGCTCGTCGTCTTTTTGGGGATCTGGGCTTATTTCGGACTGATGGCGCTGCTGTCAGTCTATTTTCTGAAGGAGTTTATCATGATGGGACTAGATCCTGAGGTAGAAACATCCTTTGAAGATAAGCTCATGATACTCTTCATTCTTGCACTCTCGCTACCTGCTCTGATCGTGGTTGTTCAGGTGACGCGGAATTTTTTTCAAAGGATCCCTTAGGGGCGAGTCCGGCCGTCGGCCTTGATCTTGGCGAGCTCGGCGGTGAGGCGGGCGAGGATCTTGGGGTGGTCTTTGGCGACGTTCGTCTTT
>JALZWA010000279.1 GCA_023299815.1 Akkermansiaceae bacterium | reverse complement strand
GCTATTCCGAACTACATCGATGTAGATAACCTCATCAACTTCATGATGGTCGTGTTCTACAACGGTTCATTTGACGCTCCCCTCTCGACCTTTGTTGATGCCTCCAACAACTGGTTCAGTGTGCGGAACCGCGAGACAGATGACCAAGGAGTTTACTTCTTCGCGCATGACATGGAACACAGTCTCGGCTCCTATCCGACGAATCGCCAAGATCGCACAGGGCCTTTCTGGTTTGGCTCCGTGGAGGACCAACAAGGTTTCCTCCGATCAAACCCTCAGTATATTCATCAATATCTCGCCAATAACCGCGAGTATCGCTTGAAGTTTGCGGACATCGCTCACCGTGAGTTTTTCAATGGCGGACTTCTGACCAACGAAGCAGTGATCGCCCGCTTCGAGGAGCGGGAGTCAGTGATCGACACAGCGATCGACGCCGAAGCCGCTCGTTGGGGTGACTCAAAGAGAGCAAACAATCCTCTCGATCGCACCGATTGGGCCCTCGCAGTGGCTCAGCTCAAAGGTTGGACGGATGACCGCAACTTAGAGGTGCTCGCGCAGCTTAAGATTGATGACCTTTATCCTGATACCGATGCCCCCGTCTTCTCACAACACGGTGGGCAGATCGACCCTGGCTTCGTCCTCACGATGAATAACCCGAATGGATCAGGCGCAGTCTACTACACCACCGACGGATCAGACCCCCGAGTCACCGGCGGAGGGATCAATGGCACTGCAACCAGTGGCTCGGCGGTTACTCTCTCAAGTTCGGCAGTTGTTCAGTCACGCGTTCGGATTAATTCAAATGAATGGTCTGCCCTAACATCGGCTACCTTCGCGACGGCGGCCGCACCCAATGCTGGAGAACTGGTCATTACCGAGATTAACTACCACCCATCTGATCCGACCTCTTCAGAAGAGGATGCCGGATTCGACTCAAGTGGAGACTTTGAATTCATCGAGATTACCAACACGTCCACCGAGGCGATCGACCTCAGTGGAGTGACCATTGCGAATGAGGTGACTTTTGCCTTCTCCACCATCGCTGATCCCAATGACCGGATTCTAGGCGCAGGTCAGAGTATTGTCATTGTGCGAGACATCGGCGGATTCGCAGAGCGCTATCCTGGAGTTGAAGGATTTGGTCCCTACTCGGGAGGCCTCTCAAACAACACCGCTACCGTAGAGCTGTTAGCAGCTGATGGGAGCCTTCTCTTCTCGGTCACTTATGACGATAATAATGGCTGGCCCGGTGCTGCAGATGGCGACGGCTACTCTCTCGTCCTTCTTGATGGCAGCGTGCCCAACGATTCAGCTTCTTGGAGAATCAGTGCGGGGCTCAATGGAAACCCAGGAACAAGCGACAGCGAGCCATTTGTCAGCGGAGACCTCCTTGCTGCTGTTCTGCGCGATGGCACGGGGAACTTCATTGAGCCCACGGCTTCGATTAGAACCTTCGATGATGGAAATGGTCCTCAGGATTTCCTCCACATCAACATTCGCCGCTACCTCCCTGTTGATAACGCGACTATAGAGATTCAACATGCTGACGAACTCCAGAATTGGGCTAATACAGACATCGATCTCGTCAGCTCAGATCCCCTCGGAGACGGCTCGGTTCAGGAAAGCTATCGTCTCAACATTCCGATCACTGATGACAGCACGCAGTTCATGCGGGTCAGCATTACCACAACCCCTTAAAGCCACTAACGCAATTTTATTGCATTAGTGGATTGACAGCGAGATTTCACTAACGCAAGTTACTTGCGCTATGCGAAATCTCGTTCTTCTTTTTAGTCTTACTTCCTTACTTCAAGCCGAGCTCAAAATTGAGCCCACGCTCCACCTCAATGCAACCGCGGGCTTAACCTCATCAGGAAATCCCAGTGATGTCGCCGCATTTGAGCATGATCCTAATGACGATTTCGGGCTGCAAGGTCTCGACCTTGGTCTCAATTTGCACTGGAGTAATTGGTTGCAAGGATTTGTAAACCTCAATGCCTTCACTGATGCAGAGGGCGAGCTCGATGCCGAATGGGAGGAAGGTTTTATCAAGCTTCATGATCTCCCTGGTGGACTTTCGCTCAGAGCGGGTCGTTACCTGAATCGCTTCGGCCTCCAGAATAACGTCCACCTTCACGGGTGGGATTTCGCGAGCGGTAATCTTTCTACTTCACGATTCTTAGGAGAAGAAGGACTCACCACCGAGGGAGGTGAGCTGACGTGGCAGCGCGACTACGATCAGGGCTTTTTCGCCATTAGTGGAAGCTTTGGAAACGTTGCTGGCCATCACGAGGAGGAAGGTGAGGAAGAGCACGGGGATACCGTGGAGGACGCCTACTTCAGTGACACCGCATGGACCGTGCGGGCGCTACTCGGCTACAATCAAACGGACTTTCACCAACATCGCTTCGGGCTCAGTGCAGCAGCGGGAGACAATGGCTACGGCGGCGGAAGAGAAACCGAACTCTTTGGCGCTGACTACGTCTACACTTGGCGTGAGAATGGCCTAGAAGCAGGAGGAAGAGAATTGAGCCTCGGCTTGGAGTATACTTATGGTTCAGCTGACTGGGTTCACGAAGATAACCCTGCCAATTCTGGAAATACCAACTACGGCACCTTCATGGCCTTCGCCAATTATCGCTTCCATGAGAATTGGGAGGCAGGGCTCCGCTATGAGAAAAGCAATGGCCGCCAAGACGGCGTTGAGATCATCGGTGGCGAGCCCGAATATGCCTTCCTCGTAGAGGATCATGAGCGCATCACCGCGGCTCTCACACATGAATTTCCCATCAATGAATTTGATTCCCTCGTGCGCCTGCAGTATCAGTATGACGATCTCCCCGAGGACACTGCGCACTCGCTGTTCCTTCAATTTGAACTCAACTTTGGTCCCGGAGAAATCCGCTAAAACCTCATGAGAAAACTCCTCCTTTTCCTTCTCCTTTCAGGTGTCGCTCAGGCGCTTGATGTCGCCTCGCTTCACCCAATTATCACTGATGCCCTCCGGCAGGTCGGAGGCGACCGAGTCAACATTGTTGAAATCGGCAAGCCAGGGATGAATGTCCACACCTTCCAGCCACGCGCTTCTGATCTGAAGAAAATGACGAAGGCCAGACTGATCTTCGCATCAGGTAAGAATCTCGAGCCCTATCTTGACGGGCTCGAAGATTCGCTAGGCGATCATCAGGTCATCATCAAAGTCGGGCAATCAGTCCCCTCTCAGAAGATTTCCGCAAAAGACGAGGTCTACGCATGTTGTCCTACCCATGCCGTCGGCGGGATCGATCCCCACTGGTGGCATAATGTGCGTAATATGGAACGAGCGGTGAGAACCATCGAGCGAAAGCTGGCAAGTGCAGATCCCGAGGGAAAAGCCTACTACTCAGCTCGCTCGAAGATGGCCACAGCTAAACTCCGCGCCCTTGATCAATGGGTAAAAGCACAGGTTTCCACGATTCCGAAAGGAAAGCGTCACCTCGTCACGGCCCACGCCGCCTTTGGCTACTTCTGTAAGGCTTACGGTTTCAAAGCAACCTTCGTCCAAGGCCTGAGTGCCCAGGGTGAAGTCCCTGCCAAGCAGCTTGCGGAATCAATCAAGCAGATCCGCGCCGCAGGAATTCCTACCGTCTTTCCTGAGACATCTGCGAACCCTAAAATCCTCCAGCAAATCGCTCGGGAATCAGGAGCACAAATTGGTAAACCTCTGATTGCAGATGGCTCGGTCGCGAGCTATGATCAGATGATCCGCTCGAACGTGACCAAAATCGCTGCGGGTCTCCGCAAATGACACGCTCTCCGATTATCAGCACCTTACTCGCGCTCATCCCCCTCGCCGCACTGGCAATCCCACTCTCGTGGGTCCTTGCGCCGAGCCCTGATTCTCAGGTGCCGTTGATCGAAGCAGCTCCAGGAAAACTCGTGCGTTGCGATATTTTTCTTCGTAGCACGCCCCCCTTTGAAGAGGTCCTCGTCAACGACTCTCTCTTCACAAAAGGAGAACTCGAAAAAGAGCTCTTCCTCGACCTCAGTGACACCGTCACCGTCAAGGTGAAATGGCCTAGCGGCACTGCTGAAGCAGCTCTCCTGATCGAGGTAATTCCAGACGATTTCGAAATGAAATCGCACACCCTCTGGGGAAGTGAAAGCGCTCTTGAAGAAATCAATTTCCAATGGGAGGTCGCACCATGAATTCGCACGACCACCATCAGCTGGAATTGAAAAACGTCGACTTCTCCTATGGAACTAAGATCGCCCTCAAAGACGTCTCCTTTTCCACTCACTGCGGTCAACGTCTCGCTTTGCTTGGTCCCAATGGCGCCGGAAAATCCACCCTCATCCGCCTCCTCGCTGGCCTGCTCAAGTTACAGAATGGCAGCATCGATTGGCGCGGCGCCCCCCTCTCACAAGCGCGCAGAGAAGTGGCTTACCTCCCGCAGGTCGATCATCACCAGAAGAACTTCCCGCTCCGCGTCCGTGACATCGTAGAGATGGGCCGCTTCCCGCACCTTGGCCACTTCAAGCGCTTTGGAGAGAGCGATCGTGAAAAGACGGAAGCCGCACTCGCCACGATGCAGCTCGCGGATATCGCCGACCGCCAGATCGACCAACTTTCCGGCGGCCAGCAGCAGCGCACCTACATCGCACGCGCCCTCGCCCAAGAAGCGCACGTTCTTCTTCTCGACGAACCTTTTAATGGCCTCGATATCGAGAGCCGCTGTCACCTTTCCGCCAGCCTGATCGAGCTGAGTAAAAAGGGCCACCTCATCATCGCCTCGCACCACCAGCTTGAGAGTGTGACGGAGATCTTCACTCAGGCACTCGTGCTCGATCAGCGGCAGGTTATCTTTGGCGAATCTGCCGAAGTCATGGCTAGTGAGGAAGTCAAAGAGACGCTCCACGCCTGCCACCCCGCCCACTCTCATCCGGTGACTGATCCCACCAAAACCAGCTGCTGCTCATGATAGATTTTTTTGAGCTCGGCCTCTATCAGCGCGCCTTTATCGCCGCTGTCATCATCGGCTTCGTGAATGGCTACACCAGCGCCTTTGTCCTGCTGCATCGCAGCCCGCTGAAGCTCGCGGCTTTTAGCCACAGCCTCCTGCCGGGAGTGGCGATCGCAGCCTACTTTTTCACCCTCACCGTAGTCACAGCTTTCATGGGGGCCCTTGTTGCCGCGATTGTGATCGGCGTGCTTACCGTGCTGCTCTCGCGGCTTTCTAAAATCAATGATGAAACCGTTCTCGCGGTGCTTTACACTGGAGCTTTCGCGATTGGAATCATCGTGCTTAATCAACTGGGATCGAATCAAGAACTCGAAGATTGGCTTCTCGGAAACATCATCGCGCTCTCTGACCTCGATCTCAAAATGAGCTTCGGCGTGGGAATTATCGCAGTTTCGGTGCTCACTCTTTTCCGCCGCGCGCTGGTGGCAAACCTCTTCGATCCCGAAGTGGCAGCGAGCCTCGGAATCCGCACGCGCTTGCTCGATTACGTCAGCTTTGTGATTCTCATCCTCGTTCTTATCACAACGCTACAAGCAGTGGGCTGCGTCCTCGCCGTCGGCCTCATCGTCACCCCCGCCGCCATCGCCCGCTCCTTTGTCTCCACTCCTGATGCCCTTTTCCCGCTCAGCGGATTGGTGGGTGCCTCGGGTGCCGCGCTCGGACTACTAGCGAGCTACCACTTCGATCAACCAGCGGGGGCCAGCATCACCGTCGTGCTTGCCGGAGGATTCCTCCTTTCGGTTCTCTTTAGAAAGCGGCGCTAAGCCTGCATTTCTCACTCGCCATTAAGCAAAAAAATATTCATTCTGACATCACACATATGTCGGAAACACAATGGTTTTACACTGACTCTCAGCAAGAGCAGCAAGGTCCCTTTATTCTTTCGCAGATTCACGAGCTTGCGAGCACTGGGCAGATCACTGCCGAGACCCTCCTCTGGTATGAAGGCCTCGAGACTTGGTCCCCCGCAAACCACTTCCCGGATGTTGCTCCGCACCTCCCTGCTCCAGTCGCAGCCGCTCCCGTTCAAGCAGCAGCTCCGGCACAGGCCGTGAATCCTTATCAAGCCCCTCTCTCGATGAATGCCGCTGCGCCAGTCGGCGGGGAGTATCCTCTTCCCGCAGTGAAGCCGGCTTCCTTTGGTAAATATATGGGGTTCTTTATCGCCTCCATCGTGATCATGGGAATCGGATTCGCGATCATCGCTTCTTCAGCTTCTTCAGCTTCTTCCTTCCCTCCCCCCCAGTTAGATGAATCTAGCAGTGGAGGATTTGCCGAAAAAATGACCCTTCAGGATTTCGAAGAGTCTAGTGAAATCGACACAACGATGCCGATGATTGGCGGTGGTTTAATCGTGCTTGGTTATATTCTCAATGTAGTCGCGGCAGTTCTTGGCCTCATCTACCTCTACCGTGCTTGGTTTATCCTGCAACCTGGAGGAGCGAAAACCACACCCGGGAAAGCTGTCGGCTTTCTCTTCATTCCTCTTTTTAACCTCTACTGGATATTCGTGGCCTATGGCAACTGGGCCACTGACTGGAACCGCATCACCAGTAGCTACACGAATCTTGCCACTGCACCCAAGGTCAGCGCGGGACTTTTCCTAGCCCTCCCCATCAGCATCGTGTGCATGTGCGTCCCCCTGCTGAACCTTCTCGCAATTCCCGTGGCAATCATCCTCGGCTTCATCTGCCTCAGCCAAATGTGCAAGGCGGTGAACTTCATCGCATCCGCGCGCAAGCAGCAGCAGATGACCCAACCCGGTGCAGGGATGCAGCTTTACTAGAGCCACTTTGGCATTTCATATTCTGGAATCTCTGCCTATCTCGGCGGCGACGTTATGCCGACCCAGATTGGACTTATTTCACTTGGCTGTGCCAAGAACCTTATCGATTCAGAGATCATGCTCGGCCACTTGCAGGACGAGGGCATGACGATTGTCCCTGATCCCGAGCTTGCCGATGCCTTGATCATCAACACTTGCTCCTTCATCGATGTGGCGAAGGATGAGTCGGTCGGCACCATCATCGAGGCCGTGAATGCGCGCCAAGAAGATCCCGCTCGGCAAAAGCAGAAGATCATCGTAGCCGGCTGCCTCTCACAACGTTTTCAAAAAGATCTGCCCGGCCTCCTTCCAGAGGTCGATGCCTTCATCGGGCTCGACCAAATCACGGACGTCGGCTCCATCATTCGTAAGACACTTGAGCGTGATCTCGAAGATGACGGCTCGCTCGACACCGTCACCGCGAAGTCCCGCTACATCCCAGACTACACCACGCCCCGCTTCCGGCTCACGCCACAGCACATGGCTTACCTTAAAATTGCCGAGGGATGCAATCACACCTGCTCCTTCTGCATCATTCCTAAGATCCGTGGCCAGCACCGCTCGCGGACACAGGAGTCCATCGTGAAGGAAGCGCGCGGCCTCATTTCTCAGGGAGTGAAAGAGATCAACCTCATCTCTCAAGACACGACCTACTTCGGCATGGATAAATGGCAGGGCCTCGGCAACCGCCCGAACCCCACTTCCGGAGTGAATTCTGAAAAGGGCGAGTCGCTCGCATCTCTCCTCCGTGAGCTCAATGCCATCGAGGGTGATTTCTGGATCCGCCTCCTCTACACCCACCCCGCGCACTGGTCAGACGAGCTCATCAAGACCATCGCAGAGTGTCCAAAGGTCGCTCGCTACGTGGATATCCCCCTGCAGCACATCTCCGATCACATGCTGAAGGAGATGAACCGGAAGACGGATGGCGCTTATGTGCGCGACCTCCTGGAGCGCATGCGCGCAGGCATCCCCGATCTCTCGATCCGCACCACCTTTATCACCGGATTCCCCGGGGAGACGGATGCGGATCACGAAGAGCTCCTTGAGTTTATCCAGACCTTCAAATTCGAGCGCTGCGGGATTTTCCAATATTCGAAAGAAGAAGGAACTCGCGCTTATAAGAAGGACGATCACATTCACCACGCTACGAAGAAGAAGCGCCATCGCGAGCTCTCATCCGCGATTGATGAAGTGGCGCAAGATGTCAACGAGCGTCAGCTCGGCAAGACGCTCCGTGTTCTTGTGGAAGAAGAAGGGATCGCCCGCTCCATGTGGGACGCGCCGGATATCGACGGCCGCATTTTCGTGCCCATCGATTCCACCGTAGGCGAGTTCTATGATGTCTCGGTGACGGATCACCGAGGCTACGATCTGATCGCTAAATAATTAGTCGATGAGGTTATCGAGGCGCTGAGCCATCTCGATATCCGCAGAGGTTACGCCACCGTCATCCGTGGTGGTGAGGGTCAAGGTGACCACTGAGTAAACGACGTTGATCTCAGGGTGGTGCTGAGCCTCCTCGGCGAGATCTGCAACGGTGTTGACGAATTCAATCGCCTCCTCGAAGTCTTCAAACTCGATGCTGCGGTAAATCGCTGAGTCTTGAATGTCCCACTCGGGGCATTTCTTCAGAGCGTCATCAAGTTCGGTTTCGTCAAGGATGTCGGACATAATCTTAAAGGAGAAGGCGGGGAAAGTTTGCCGAAGAGAGATTCATCTTGGCAAGAATCTTTCGCCCTAAACTGGAAAGTTTTCTCGCAGAATCATTTGAATCCTTGATTTCATCGAATAGATTAGAACTCTAACCCGTCTTATTACTGTGAAAATCCTCCTTCTTCCCCTCCTGTCTGGTTTCGCCGTTCTCCTCGCAAGCTGTGCTTCAAGCACACCGGAGTCGCGAATCGAAAAGAATCCTCAAATCTTCGAAAAAGTTCCCTCTTCTCAGCAAGAACTTGTTCAAAATGGCCGAATCAAGAAGGGCATGAGCAAGGACGCCGTCTTCATCGCCTGGGGCAAACCTGATTCCGTCGCTGAAGGTGAAACTGATGGCAAGCAGTTCGAGCGCTGGACCTACACGACCCTACGCCCACATTACTCTAGTAATTTCTATGGCGGCTATGGCCGCGGATATGGCGGTTACGGACGCAATAGTGGTTATGGTCGCCGTGGCTACGGCGGATATGGTGGCTACGGCGGATACGGCTATAACCAAGGTGTGAACTACGTCCCCGTGCGTGCCGCGAACGTCGATTTCAGCTATGGTCGTGTGACCAAGTGGCAGCGCATAGGAAACTAGGCCTCTTTAAAGACTCTTCGGCCCGAAAGCTTCGGGCAGGAGATGGTCTAGCGTTGTCTCTCTGACGAGCTGCCCGTGTTCATCGGCCATCAGGACGCGAAGATTGGGCGCGAATTCATTGAGAACTTGACGGCATGCTCCGCAGGGACTCCCTCCGCCCTTTACCGAAATTGCGATAGCGGTGAATTCTTTTTCACCAGCTGAAACGGCACTGCCGATCGCCACGCGCTCGGCGCAGTTAGTCAGTCCATAAGAGGCATTCTCGACATTACAGCCGGGGTAGACTTTTCCAGACTTCCCTAAAAGAGCGGCGCCAACGTGGAACTTGGAATAAGGCGCGTAGGCCTGATCTTTCGCCTGAGTGGCGATTGCGATGAGATCGGAA
>JALZWA010000278.1 GCA_023299815.1 Akkermansiaceae bacterium | reverse complement strand
GGGCCGCCACCGCGGAAAAAACCGAAACCCAAGTAGGGAACAAGGACTTCGCGTCGGGCCAGCAATACGTGTGGGATTTTAACCTGGATTAAGGATCACTTTTGTCCCACCCGCAGGAAAGCCTACACTAAAAACTGGAGAGCGATCCTGAAAAAAAATCACTCAACCCCTGATGCTTCCCGCAGTCCGGCGAGATAAGCCTGCATCACGAGCGAGATCTCATCCCGGACGCGCCGGAACTCCTGCTTTACCACCTCTGGATCTCCCTCAAACTTCGCGGGATCGTCAAAGGACCAATGGTAGCGGTTCATCTGTCCTGGAAAAACCGGGCAGCAATCATTCGCATTTCCACACACCGTGATCACGGTCTGGACATCCTGATCGAGGAAATTCTGATGGCTCTTCGACTCCCATCCCTCTAGGTCATGGCCGACTTCTTTCATCACCTCAATTGCCAAGGGGTGGACATAGCCTGCCGGATCACAGCCAGCGCTCTCAACCTGAAAAAGACCACCCGCGAAGTCACGTAGAAGAGCTTCTGCCATTTGGCTCCGACAGGAATTGCCCGTGCAAAGAATCAATATCATTTCCTTACCAGTCGTTTATTTCTCCCCTCTTGTCGCCCATTATTTCGTAATAATGGTCCTGCGGTGAACAATACTGCCCCAACTCAGTTCCCAACCGAAAATCGCAAAGAACTGGCTCACTTCCAAGATCAATTATTGGCGGTGGATCTCGTGACAGCGAAGATCTCAGAGAGCGGGTGTTTTTTCACCCGGAAATTCTCTCCGAGTTCGAATATCGAGAACGACGAACTTCATCTGCCTCTTGAGCGATGACACGCGAATTTCTCAGAATCTAGGTTCCCTTTCACGTGATTTCACGATTCACTCACCCAGTGACCGAATTGCGCGAAGCCCAGCTCCAAGATGGCTCATTTGAGTTCTTGGCGATCTTCCTGGAAGGCCTGCCCTTTATTTTTCTGGGCACGATCGTCAGTGGATTCTTGGGCACTTATCTCCCGCGCAATGCCTTCGAGCGCTTCCTACCGAAGAATCGCACGCTGGCGATTTTTATGAGCGGTATTCTCGGCGCAGTCTTTCCGGTGTGCGAGTGCGCGGTGGTTCCGGTCATCAGGCGATTGGTGAAAAATGGCCTCCCTATTTCCTATGCGCTCACTTACATGCTGGCGGCTCCCATTTTTAATCCGGTGACGGCGATCAGCACATATAAGGCTTTCAATAACTCTTATGAAATCGCGGGGTCTCGCCTGATGATGGGCTGGCTCATCGCAGTGGCAGTGGGCCTCATCATGGCGCGGATTGCTCACAAGCATTTCCTCAAGCCCTCGGCAATCGGAGACGGGCAGGAGCACAAGCACCCGCGCAACTTAGCCTCGGCGATGAATAATTCGCTGCGCGATTTCATGGACGTGGGGCTCTATTTCACGATCGGGGTGATCTTGACCGCGCTTCTGAAAACGACGGTGATCGATCCCACCTCGGACTTCTGGAAAGGGCTCGCGGATAATTCAATCGCCGCGACACCAGCGATGATAGTGCTCGCCTTTATCCTGAGCCTTTGCTCAACCTCGGACGCATTCATCGCGGCGAACATCGGCAACTTCAAAGATGCCCCGAAGCTGGCCTTCATGGTCTTCGGGCCGATGATGGATGCGAAGCTAATCTTCCTCTACTCGACGGTCTTCCGCTGGAAGTTCATCCTCCTCCTATTCCTTGGTCTCTTCGCTGCGACCTGGGGCCTCTCACTCGTATTTGAGCATGGCATCGCGTCTTACGACGCCTTCATGGATTCTTACTGGGGAAGTGAAAAGGAGGTGACTCCATGAGCGCGCTCCACACGAGACTCTTCGGACTCCTTTCCACAAGCTGGGGAGTGGTGCTGCTTTATTTCTACAACTCGCTGCGGCTGCAGAAGTATCTCGCGCCGGACTTCCACCTCCTCGTCCTCATTGGCGGAATCGGGATCGTGATTCTCGGAATCTTTTCCATCATCAATCCCAGCTCGGAGGAGAGCTGCGGCCACGATCACGATCATCAAGACTGCGATCATGACCATGATCACCAGCATCATAATGATTGTGCTGACTGCTCTCACGAGCACGACGGCCACGGCCCCGGGATCACCTATGCGCTCACGCTGCTGCCACTCATCGGAGCGCTCTACTTCACGCAAGATCGCCTTTCTACCATCGGCATCGCGAAGAAGGGCCTCTACGAAAACCCGACGCTTTCGGCCCCCACTAACGCGCCCCCCTTTACCCGCGAGGATCTCGAAAAGCGGGTGCCTAAGAATGCGGACGGCGAGTTCCAGCTCTCTCTCGTGACCGCCTACTACGTGGCTGGCGACCGCGAGGTAGAAGGAATCTTCGATGGCCTTCCCGTGGAATTCGAGGGCCGCCTCGTAGAGGAAAAAGTGAACAATGAATCAGGCCTACGCCGCCGCATCTATCGCTCGATCATCTCCTGCTGTGCCGCCGATATGTCAGTAGTGGGAATGCCGCTCGAATTCGAAGCGCCCAGCACCGACCCCCCGAATGACAGCTGGGTGAAGGCCAGTGGTATCTTGACCTTTGAAGACGTGGGAGAAGATCGCGTCCCCATCTTGAAAGTCCGCCAAGTGGTCACCTCTGAAGAGCCCTACTCTGAATTCCTACTCCGCGAATAACATGCCCACTCCACTCACTCCGCTTCGCGATGAACTCCTCGGCACCGTGCTCGGCTCTGCCGAAGCCGTCGACCTTCTCCTGACCGCGCTTTTAGCAAAAGGCCACGCCCTCGTCACCGGCCCTCCGGGAATTGGCAAGACGACTCTCGCACAGACCCTCGCGACCTCACTCAGTGGCGCTTTTAAAAGGGTGCAGTTCACCCCCGATCTCCTCCCTTCAGACATTCTCGGCTACAATTTATGCCAGCCACAGACAGGCGAGTTCAACTTCATCGCCGGTCCCGTCTTCGCGAACCTGATGCTCGCGGATGAGATCAACCGCGCCTCGCCCCGCACCCAGTCATCCCTCCTTGAAGCGATGAATGAGCGCCAAGTGACGATCGATGGCGAGACGCGCCCGCTGCCCGATCCCTTCATGGTGGTGGCGACACAGAACGACTCTTCCTCCACCGGCACCTTCCCCCTCCCCGAACCGCAGCTCGACCGCTTCCTCCTCTCAATCCCGATGAGCCTACCGGATGATGACACCCAACTCGCCATCCTTCGCTTCCACAGCGAGCAGCAGGAGATAAAAAAAGGAACCCCCATCTTATCGCTCGAAGAGCTGCGCATCCTGCAAGCTGCCACCGCGGCGATCCCAGTCTCAGACACCCTCCAGCGCTACCTTTTAAGCCTCTGCCAAGCAATCCGCACCGTGCTTGGAAATGATCACGCCGTCTCCACGCGCGCCACTCTGGCTCTCCAGCGAGCAGCACAAGCCACCGCCATGCTTGATGGACAAGACGCCGTCCTTCCCGACCACGTCCAATCCGTCTTCAGCCACGTCCTGCGCCACCGCCTGCTCTCTGAGGACACTCCCGATCCCGAGAGCCTCCTCCATTCTGCGCTCGAACAGACTCCGGTGCCTTGATTCTCGCGAGAGACCGCGCTATCCTCCCGCTAGGTGGCCGCTTTCTTTCGCTTTCTCAAGAACCTCATCGTGACGCTTCTCGTCATCGCGGTGATCGGCTTACTCGGCGGCATCATTTATCTCAATCAGATCGGCTTCCCCGGCAAGTATGGCGAATGGGTCCGCACGGAGCTCAAAGACCGTGGCCTCCATCTCGAGTTCGACTCCCTCCGCTTCAGCCCACGCCACGGCCTGATCGCCACCGAGACGGTCTTCTTCGCCAAGCCCGGTGACAAATATCCAGCCATGACCGCCGACTACATCTCGATCGATATCGATAAGTCGCTCGCGATCCGCGGCACCTTCGAACTTCGCGAAATTAAGATCATCGGCGGCACGACTTACCTTCCGATGGAAGAGGGAGACGAAGCGCTGAAAGCCGAAGATATTGATGCCACCGTCTTTATCCAGCCAGACCAGCGCATTCGGGTCCGAGAGGCCACTGGCGTCATCGAGGGCGTGAACATTAATCTCACCGCAGACCTCAAACTCCCGAAGGACGAAGGCGGCGAAGCGCCCGAAGAACGAGGCCGCACTGATCTTATTCTTCGCGCCCTTCTTGCCGAGCTCGACCGCTGGAAAATTCCTGCCGAAGCCCCGCCCGAGCTCACCTTTGTCCTCCGTGGAGACCTCGGCGATCCCAGCAACATCCACACCGAATTCTCACTCGAAGCGAATGATCTCGTGCGGAACGAATACTCGCTCGGCACCATCTCCTTGCATGGCGATCTCCGCTCCCAGCTCATCACCATCGACCGCATCTTGCTCGCCGATGACTCCGGTGAGGCAGAAGGAGAGGCAGACTGGGATTTGCTGAAAAAGAGCGGCCGCTTCGACCTCTCCTCCAGCCTCCGCATCAAGGACTTCCTCAAGTCCTGCTTCGAGGTCGAAGTGATGACGAAGCTAGATCAAGAAGAGTCACCCAACATCAAGGTGGAAGGCACCATTTTCCAACGAGAGGATCAGTCGATCTCAGTCAAAGCGATCGGCTACGCTCACATCGGCCCCTTCCGCTTCCTCGACACCACCTACACCGGACTCGAAAGCGAATTCTCATGGCACGATGGCGACCTCTTCCTGCAAGGAATGAAGATGAATCATGAAAAAGGTGCCATCACCGGCGACTTCCTCATGAAGGGTGATGACATCCGCTACCGGCTGCGCTCGAA
>JALZWA010000277.1 GCA_023299815.1 Akkermansiaceae bacterium | reverse complement strand
GTGACATCTGCCGGAATGCGGTTTTCATCAATGAGACGGCGCATGAAAGCGAACTCGGTATCGCTAGCCGATGGAAATCCAATCTCGATTTCCTTAAAGCCGACATCCACCAGCATATCGAACATCTCAAGCTTCTCCTCAACCGTCATCGGAATCGGGAGTGCCTGATTACCGTCACGTAGATCTACCGAAGTCCAGATCGGAGCAGAGGTGATCGTTTGGTCGGGCCATGTCCGGTCGCGTAAGTCGACGGCCGGGAATGGACGGTATTTGGTGATACTTTCGTTTTTCATCGTCTCAGAGGTGAGTAAAAATGAAGCGCTGATACTCGAATCAGGCTGTCCTCTGGATGAAATAACCTCCTCAAAAAGCGGGAGATGGATTGTTGGCCAAAGAACAACGCGACTGCGGACTTTAGAGTCCGAGTCGCAAACCTAGAAGGAGGGCCAACGTGATCTTCACGGGTCGAAGCTCCCCCAAAATCTCTCCTATGTCACGGCTCAAATTCTCTCTTCTAAAAGATGTCTAAAGCGCGCAAACTCCCCTCTCATGAATGATCTCGTCCTCAATGAAGAAATCCACCAGCGCGTCATCGTAGAGATGGTCCCCCGCGCCGAAGAGTTTCTCTGGGTCGTCACCGCAGACGTGAAGGACCTTCATGTGAAGAAGGGCCGCCGCTTTGTGCCCTTCCTTGAGGTCCTCTCTGACCTCATCCAGCGTGGGGTGGCGGTGCGTCTCTTTCACGCCAAGGAACCCGGACCGCGCTTCCGCGCCGACTTTGATAAATACCCAGCTCTCATCGAGTCCGACCTCTTCGAACGCATCCTCTGCCCCCGCATTCACACCAAGGCCTTCATCGTGGATGGGAAGGAGGCCTTTATTGGATCGGCCAATCTCACAGGAGCGGGAGTGGGTGCGAAGAGCCCGCTGCGGCGAAACTTTGAAGCCGGGTTCGTGACCGATGAAGCCCGCCACCTCGGCCCGCTCATGGAATGGGTCGATGCACTTTATCTTGGTGACTTTTGTCAGAAGTGCCAGAGGCGCAGCACCTGTCCGGATCCGATTGCTTGAAGGTTCAAACGTAGGATCCCCATCTTGGGTGTCCTCTCCGCCCTCAAGTAGGCGGGTCGATTTTTTTTTAAAGACTGAGGGCGGGGGTGAGGGCGGAGAGGACAAGCGGGACGCTTATCCTACGGCCAACCAATCGCCGGAGGATACGATCTCGTAGCCTTCGATTCCTTTGAGCCATTCGTAGATCCAGACTTCTTGCGAGGCTCCTGCGACGAGGACGCTGCGCTTGACGCGGTGGTATTCGCCGTTGCGATCGTCTTCTAGGCCGATGCCCTCGAAGGCATCGAGCTCCTTGAGGAGTTCCGGTGAAATCTCGTAGACTCCCCCTTTTACGAGACCACCAGAGCCGAGGACGAGGCCGGGATACCAATCGATTTTCACGAGGGTGCCTTCCACTTCGGCAGGGCCGAGCCAGCGGGCGTCCTTCATGCGCCAGTCATTCGAGGCTCCCTTGCGGAGCGCTCCGTAGACGAAGATTAGATCAGGCATTTTCCTGCTTCTGCATGATCTCCACCAGAGTGGCTTTCACGTCATCGAGACCTTCTTCCATTTGGGCGGAGATGGAGACGACTTCGACCTTGGGGAAGCGCTGCTTGAAGTAACCTAGATTTTCTTCAGCGCCATCGAGGTCCATTTTGTTCGCGACGACCATCCAAGGGAACTTGGCGAGGTCCTCGTCATACATTTTGATCTCGGTGCGGAGCGTCTGGATGTCCTCGATAGGATCGCGGCCTTCGCTTCCGGCCATATCGACGACGAAGAGAAGCACGCGACAGCGGGTGATGTGACGGAGAAACTCGTGGCCGAGACCGCGGTTCTCATGAGCGCCTTCGATCAAGCCGGGGATGTCAGCCACGGTGCAGCGGACATGTCCGCCGAGCTCTACGACGCCGATCTGGGGCGTGAGTGTGGTGAAGGGATAGGAGCCGACCTTTGGCTTTTTAGCCGACAGCTTGCCGAGGAGGGTAGATTTTCCGGCATTGGGAAAACCGACGAGTCCGGCATCGGCGATGCGGCGGAGCTCGAGGTAGTAGATTCCTTCCGTGCCATCTGTGCCCATCTCGCGTTCCTGCGGGACTTGGTTGGTTGGGGTGCGGAAGTGGAAGTTGCCACGACCGCCTTTTCCTCCTTCAAGAAGGACGATTTCCTGTCCGTGCTCGGTGAGGTCGATGACGGGCTCGAGATCGATTCCGTCTTCGCTGCGCTCCATCGTGACGGCATCAGTGACAGTGATGGCAGGACTTCTGTAAACGACGGTGCCGGGTGGGACGCGACCGATGGCGGTCTTACCATTCTTCCCGTGGCGCTTGTAGGTCTGTCCTTGCGCACCATTTTCAGCAATGAGCTTAGGGTCGTAGTGGAAGGAGCGGAGGTTGTCCGTGTTCTCATCGACAATGATGATCACTTTTCCACCGTCTCCACCGTCTCCACCATCGGGGCCGCCACGGGGGACGAATTTTTCGCGACGGAAGCTGACGGAGCCATTTCCTCCATCCCCTGATTTACAGCGGATGCGGATGTGATCGACGAATGATTTGTCCCCTTTCATGAGTTCTTAAAATTAGGCGTGAGTGGGCCCGAAGGCTTTCATGAGGCAGACCTCAAGAGCGAGAGCCTCTGTGACATTGGTCTCAAGCAAGCGCCGGAGTTCTTCCACTGCGGTAACACGTTGCAGGAGAGAGTCGAGAGTTTCGTCTGCCACGGCGGCAGAGAAGGTGGCGGTGAAGTCGCTAAACTCGAGCCCCGCAGCCCCGGATTTCTGGCGGATGAGATCGCCCATCCAAGCGAGGAGGGCATCGATCATGCGGGAGCGCTCGCCGAGGTAGTCGGCCGCGGTCTGGGCTTCATACATCTTTTCGCGCTGAACGAGCCAGTCGCCCTCGATGGCCTGCTTATACTTGGCTGACTCTTCTTTAAAGGTGACCGCGTAGCCCTTGGCGATGATGGCCTTTCTCTCCTTTAGGAGGGTTTCAAAGCCTGCCTTCACGAGGAGTCCGGCATCGAGCTGGCCGAGGCCATCGCGAGTGGCGGTATCGAGAATGGGTAGGAGCGCTTCGACTTCCTCGCCGCGCACGGCATCAGCAGGCTTGAGAAGCGGGAGATGGACGCAGCGCGACCAGATGGTGGGGAGCAGGCGCTCAGGCTCACCGGAAAGGAGAAGGAGGAGGCTTTGTCCGGGAGGTTCCTCGAGTGTCTTAAGGAAGGCGTTCTCCGAGGACTCATTCATGCGGTCAGCATCGACGATGATTCCGATCTTCCACTTCTTGCTGGGAGCGGATTGGTTCATCATTTTTTCGATCCCCCGCATCTCCTCGACGCGGATGACGCGGGACTTCGAGCGCGGGCGAATGACGCGGACGAACTCGCCCTCGACACCTTCAAGAGTGGGAGCTTCTTTAGCGATGGGTTCTCCCCAAAGGTCGCCACCAGCATCTTCTTCGCCATTTAAAAGGTCGGCCATTTGCGCCGCGAGCGCTTCCTTGCCGCTGCCTTTCGGCCCGGTGATGAGGAAGGCATGCGCGAGCCGACCGCGCTCATGGGCGGACTCGACCAGTTCGTATGCTCTTTCTACGGAAAATGCCACGCCCCGATGTATCGCTTAGGCGGCGCGGCGGCAAGCCTCGGCGGTGGTGATTTTAGAGGCGCACCTCGAACTTCTTCTCTTTCACGGCGGGGACTGCGTGTCGGTCGACGATGACGGAGCGCCGGAGGATGCTCAGCAGGACGCCGACCATGGCGAGGGTGAAGACGAGGTTTGATCCCCCGTAGCTGACAAAAGGAAGCGGCAATCCGGTATTAGGGATGAGCGAGGTGGTGACACCGATGTTCATCATGGCTGGGACAACGATGATCCCGGTGACTCCGAGACCAAGGATGCGGCCGAAAACATCGGAGGCATGAAGGGAAATTCCAACACCAACGAGGAAGATGACAACGAAGCAAAAGACGATCCCGAGAGTCACGATGAGACCCAATTCTTCGCCAATCACGGGGAAGATAAAGTCGGTGTGGTGTTCAGGGAAGTTCATCTGCTTCACGAGCCCATTGCCGAGCCCCACTCCACTGGGGCCGCCATTTCCGAAGGCGTCAAGCGCCATGGCCTGCTGCCAACCCGCGCCCTCGCGGTGCGCTTCAGGATCGAGGAAAGCCATGATGCGGTTTTTCCGGACGGGGCTACTTTGGACAAATGCCACCAGTCCAGCAAAGCCCACGACGGCGGCTGGAATGAGATAACGAAGACGTGTCCCCGCCACAAAAAGGACCATGCCCCCAGCAGCGGCGAGACCGACAGAGGTGCCCATGTCCTTCTCAAAGAGAATGAGGAGCAAAGGCACTCCGAGGATGAGCCCGGGAATAATGAAGCCTTTGAAAAAGGTGAGGGTTTCCGCCTGATACTTGGCAAACCAAGCAGCGAGCGCGATCATAACGACCAGCTTAGCGGGCTCAGAAGGCTGAAAGCGACCGAGGACAGGGAGAACAATCCAGCGACTCTCCCCCTTTGCCGCATCCCCAATTCCAGGGATGTAACAACCGATGAGTGCGATGAGCGAGACGATGAAAAAGTAAGGTGCCGCGCGCTTGAGGATGCGATAATCCATGAAGGCAATCACTGCTAAGCCCACCAATCCGACAACCAACCAACGGGCCTGACGGGTGAGATAAAAGTATTGCTCATCATTTGTGTCCCACTTCGCACTGGCACTCGCAAGCATCACCAAGCCCACGGTAACGAGGGCGGCGACTGCGAGGCAGAGGAAGATGGAGGCACCTTTTCCCATAGAATCTAGCGGGTAGGGATCTTAAGTTTCACACCGAGACGAAGCTTCGAGGGATCGTTGATGCCATTGAGCCTCATGAGCTTGTCTTGAGAGACGCCATACTTTCTGGCGATTCCCCAGATACTGTTTCCTTTAGAAACGGTGTGCGTCCGACCCGAGGAAGGAATGTTTTCTTCCACAACGATTGCACGAGGCGCCGCTCTCTCAACACGAGGCGGTGCAGTCACGATGGCCGTGGGAGGCACGGAAGGAGGGATGGTGTTATGAATGATGCGGGGCTTGATCAAGACAGGCTCACTCTCAGCAGGACGGGATGGAGGAGTGGACTCGATGGAAACCAGGGGACGTGTCTGCGGAGTCGACTCAATCACGGGACGCTCGACAGGACGCACCGGAGGAGCAGGTGCGAGTGCTGGAGTCTGTAATCCCACGATAGACTCGGAGGGAGAGGTAGACTCGACGCGACGCGCAGGAATATTGATCTTAAGCCCCGGACTAAGAGCCGCTAAATTATTCGCAGCCTTCAGGGCGTCGACATCGATTCCATGTTTACGAGCAATGATGAGATAGTTATCGCCGCGCTCTACGAAGTCATATTTTCCACCCGGAACGAGTGTCGGCTTAACTGCATCACTGGGCTTGGATGCAACGGCGGGGCTTCCTTTGAGAGTATTTTCTTTGCTCCAGTTGCTGTGCAACCAGATCCCACCGATGGCGACGACATGAAGAAGAAGAATCACGATGAGCGCACGAGCGACTCCGACACCTGGGACCTCTCCGAGATCATCGGCAGTGGCGGTGGAAGCGCGCTGCTTGCGTTTTTTATGATTGCCCGTAGAGGCATTGAGAAGGCGGAATCCCGAACTTTTGGGAGCCTTTCTTTTGGTCTGGAATGTGGGGTTGGTTTTCATAGCTTGGTTGGTTTTTAGAGGGGGAATTTATGAGAGATTAAGAACAGCGGCCTTGAAGGCATCGCCGCGGGCTTCATAGCCGGAGAATTGGTCAAAGGAGGAGGTGCCGGGAGAGAAGAGAACAACATCACCGGCCTGCGCTTTTTGCGAAGCGAGCTCGACTGCTTCATCAAGGGTGTCGGTCGTCTCAGTAGGAACGATATCGAAGAAGGTCACCGCGAGAGCCGCGCCGATCTCGCCGAAGAAGATCGTCTGAGTCACCTTTTCCTTGAGAAGCGGAGTCAGTGGCTGGTAATCGAGCCCCTTCTGCTTTCCTCCTGCGATCAGGATGACCGGACGGGTCTGCGAGCGTAGCGCTGCCTCAAGAGCGTGGAGATTGGTGGCCTTAGAATCGTTGAGCCATTCAACTTTCTTCTCGCTACTGACGAGTTCACAGCGGTGAGCCGGTGGGTCATAAGAGGTTAAAGCAGAGAGCGCGATCTCGGGCGTGAGTCCCTCAACCACGGCGCAAGCCGCCATGAGGTTTTCAGCATTATGAAGTCCGCGGAGGCGGGTCTCCGAGAGATCAATGAAGGCCTCATCTCCGCGCTGCAAGACATCGCCAGCAAGCGTCCAATCCGCTTCTTCTTCCGTGGAAAAGGTGGTGATCTTACCGGGCATTCCTGGAAGCGCGAGAAGCGTCTCTCCTTGACGAATGACCACGGGAGTGTCGGCATCGATCTTGGCAAAGATGCGCTGCTTCGCCTCAAAGTATTCCATGAGGTCCTCGTAACGATCCATGTGATCGGCTGAGAAATTGAGCCAAATCGCAGCGTCCGGTTTGAAATCGACGGTGGTTTCTAGCTGGAAAGAACTGAGCTCGAGGGCGACCACTTCTGGCACCTCATCGAGCAGGATAATTTCTGAAAAAGGAACGCCATAATTTCCGCAAGGCGCGCAGGTCTTACCGATGGCACGGACGAGGACATCGATCAATTCAGTGGTGGTCGTCTTTCCATTCGTTCCGGTGATCCCGATAGTCTTTCCGGAGAAGCAGCGCCATGCGAGCTCGATCTCGCCCCAGAGCGCCCCGCTATTAATCGCGAAGGATTGCACGAACTCCCCCTTAGTCTCGATGCCGGGGCTGACAATAACGAGGTCAGAGAGAGTGACTGCGCCCGTCTCAGCAGAAGCGCCAGGATGGGTTGGAATCCCCTGAGGAAAGGCGGCAAAAACTTCTGGCCCGCGCGAGTCATAGACCGTCACGGACGCACCACAACGAGACGCGAGTTTCGCAGCGGCAAGACCACTGCGACCCGCGCCTAAGATGGCGACATTCTGACCGGTAAGATTGAGCATTAAATGACCTTGAGAAGAGCGATTCCGAAGAGGCTCAGGAGAATGGACATGACCCAAAAGCGGATAATGACTTGGTTTTCATGCCAGCCCCGAAGCTCGAAGTGATGGTGAATCGGAGACATCGCAAAGATGCGCTTGCCGCGCAGCTTGAAGGAGCCGACTTGAAGAATGACAGACATCGCTTCCATGACAAAGACACCGCCGATGATGACGAGCAGAAGCTCTTGCTTGGCACAGATGGCGGTCATGCCAATGGCACCACCGATGGCGAGCGAACCGGTGTCTCCCATGAATACCTTTGCCGGATGGCAGTTAAACCAGAGGAAACCAAGACCCGCGCCAACGAGCGCCATCATGAGGATGGAGAGTTCGGCGAGATGGGGATTGAAGAAGATGTTGAGATATTCCGCGGCTGGCTGGGTTCCGCTAAGGTAGCAGATAATGGCGTAGGCCATGGCCACGGTGACGGTGACTCCGGTGGCGAGACCATCGAGCCCGTCGGTCAGATTCACCGCATTCGAGGTGCCCATGAGAAGCGCCATGAAAAAAGGAATAGCGAGTAAGCCGAGAGGAATCACAAAGGTGAGAAGCGGAAAACTGATTGAGGTCACTTTTTCCGTAGTTCCCTCTGTCACTTCCCCACCGGAGTAGAAAAAGTATTCACTGGTGAGTGAGTTATTTATCAGGAAAAGTGCTGCTCCGAGCCCAACAGTGGCTTGCCAGACGAGCTTCGTTTTTCCGCTGACGCCATCAGAACTCTTCTCGATAATCTTTTTGTAATCATCCAAGAAACCAAGAATGCCGAGCGCGAGTGTGACTAAAAGAGTGACTAGAACAAAGGGGTTGGTCATGTCCGCGCAGAGAAGGACGGCAATAAAGACCGTGCCGAGAATCATGATTCCACCCATGGTAGGGGTGCCTGCTTTTCCGCCGTGAAGTTCCGCGAGCTTGTGAACCTCAGCTGCGGTGCGGATCGGCTGACCGACCTTGAGCGAGATGAGCTTACGGATGACACGACCACCAAGTGCCAGACTCAGCGCAAAAGCAATCGTGGCCGCAAGTCCGGCCCGCAAGGTGATGTAACCAAGAAGGCGAAGAAAAGAAAAAGTCTCAGCCCAGTCAGCACCTTGTGCCTGAGCGTCTTTCCAAAGAGTGTAGATCCAGTAGAGCATTTATTTTAGGGGGAAAGCGATTTGCATAACGCGCTCCATCGCAGCCGCCCGTGATCCTTTGAAAAGGACGAGGTCGCCTGAAGCGCTTTGGGTTTTCAGAAAGGATGCTGCGGCATCCACGTGAGGGAAAAATTCGACCTGACCGCCCGCGGCATGCGCAGTGGTGGCGATCATCTCGGCAGGCTCGCCGACAACAACGAGCGCGAGCTCTTTCTCAGCGGCAATCTTACCGACGCGCTCGTAGGCGGCATCGGCGTGTTCACCGAGCTCGGCCATCATGCCGAGGACCGCTGTCTTGCCTCCTTCACTCGGGAGGGCGGCGAGAGTTTCAAGCGCCGCGATGACGGACTCAGGATTGGCGTTGTAAGTGTCATCAATCACGGTGATGCCGTCATAATCATACTGACGAAGGCGACCACTAGTGAGAGAGGTTTCAGCGAGTCCGGCAGCGATCTGCTCGAGGCTCAGACCCATCTTAAACCCTGCTCCGGCGGCGAGGAGCGCATTGCTCACCATGTGCTTGCCAGTGACTGGGATACTGGTGGAAATGCGGCCAAGATCAGCGATCACGAGATCAAAGCGAGAGCCTTCAGTGTCCGTGATAAGGTTCTCCGCACGCACAGCGGCATCGTCAGCTCCGATGGCTAAAATAGCTCCCTTTGTGTTCGAGCGGTAGTCATCGAGATAGGCGCAGTCCGAAGGAATGACGAGCGTGCCTTCCGATCCGAGCGCGCGAGCGACGGTTCCTTTTTCCACGGCAATGGCTTCGACGCTTCCCATGTGCTCGATGTGAGCGCTGCCGACATTCGTGATAATGGAGACATCCGGCGGGGCGATCTCACAGAGAGGTGCGAGCTCGCCGGAGTGATTCATCCCCATTTCTAAAATGGCGACCTCATGCTCGGGCTCGAGAGCGAGCACGGTGAGAGGAAGTCCGATGTGATTATTAAAATTCCCAAGAGTAGCATGCGCACGGAATTTCTGGGCAAGGACGCTGCGGGTGAAATCCTTCGTCGATGTTTTGCCATTCGAACCCGTGATCGCGATGACCGGGATATTGAGTTCAGCAAGATACCATTGAGCGAGACTCTGAAGAGCGGCGAGGGTGTCATCAACCAGAACCGCAGGACGATCTGAGGGAACCTTTTCCCCATCCTGCACCACGAGCGCAGCAGCAGCACCCGCTTGATCGAGGAAGTTGTGCGCATCAAAATTTTCACCAGACAAGGCGAAGAAAAGAGATCCTTCTGCGATCGAGCGAGTGTCGGTAGAGACCCCACTCGTGACCACAACTCCTCCCCCGCCCTGAGTATTCAGGAGGCTGCCATTCATCGCGGTAGCGAGAGTCTGGAGTGGGTAGTTTTTCATTTCTATGAGTCGGAATCAGAGTCTTGACGTCGGTAAATTCTCACTTCGCCGGATTCGCGGGGGGCGATCTCGTCGTTATCACGCGGGCGGTGACCATCACGCTCGTCGCGCTCGCGCTGACGCTCGGCATATTCCGCTTCCTTTCTTTTCGACCAGACGATGATGGCCTTGCGAGCTTCCACGCGATCATCGAAGTGCGTCCTGACGTCATTCACCTCCTGATAGGTCTCGTGACCTTTTCCAGCGATGAGGACGATATCGAAGGGCCGCGCGATCTCGATCGCGCGATTGATCGCCTCGCGACGATCCACGATAAGCTCGTGCTTGGTCTCCCCGACTCCGGGAAGGATGTCATTGAGAATAGCAAAGGGAACCTCACTCCGGGGATTATCCGAAGTAATGAAAAGTTGATCACTATACTTGGCTGCGGCCGCGGCCATAAGGGGACGTTTCGTAACGTCTCGATCTCCTCCACATCCGAAGACGGTGATGAGACGACCGGGATTGAGCTCACGTAGCGTCTCGCAAGCCTTGGCAACCGCATCCGGCGTGTGCGCGTAGTCCACATAAACAGCAAAGCGCTCACCGCCCACATATTCCATGCGCCCCGGAGTCTGCGGAGTGTGAGCAAGGTGCTTCACCACGTCACGAACCCGGAGCCCGAGTGCCGAGACGGCAGCAAGAGCAGCGATGGCATTCTGCGCATTAAAGCGACCCACGAAAGGAAAGCGGACGAGATATTGGCGACCCCGCGCTTCCAGTGAGAATTCCTGCCCTTTGAAACTCGAGCGCGTATCGCCAATCTTAAAATCAGCACCGAGGCTAAAGCCGTAGGTCAAGACCTTGAGGCGATCCGCAAATTCCTCCGCGAGCTTCTCGCCATAAGGGTCATCCACATTGATCACTGCGACTCCGTCTTTTCCCTCTTCCGCCATTTGCTCAAAGAGGAGCTTCTTGGCCTCGTAGTAGACCTCCATCGTGCCATGGTAATTCAGGTGGTCTTGCGTGAGGTTGGTGAAAACACCTACGCGGAAGGGAATCCCCTCCGTGCGTGCTTGCTCAAGCCCATGGGAGGAAGTCTCCATCGCCACGGCCTTGCAGCCATTGGACACCATCGAGGAAAGAGCTTCCTGCATCACAATCGCACCCGGCGTTGTGTGCGTCGCATCATGATACTGGCTTCCATCGTGAATCTTCACGGTGCCGATCATGCCGGTCTTCACCATCATCTCATTGAGAAGGAAGTGGATAAAGTGTGTGATCGTCGTTTTGCCATTCGTGCCAGTAATGGCGACGGCGCTGAGCTTTGCTCCAGGGTTCCCCGCGAGCTGTGCGGCGAGACGACCGAGGGCCTTGCGTGGGCTTTCGACCTGAATCCAGAGACCTGAATAATCCGCGGGAGCGATGCGCTCGGCGATGATCGCCGCGGGTCGCTTTTTCACCACCTCATCGAGGTAGTCGTGGCCATCTACCTCGCTACCACGCACGGCGACGAAGATGCTATCACTCTCCACTTTCCCGCTGTGATCGGTCACGGCGGAGACATCAAGATCCTCCAACCGAAGGCGGTCTGCCTCGGGGATAACTTGGAGAATTTCGGAAAGCTTCATGGAATTATTCATTACTAAGAGCGACATCAGGCGCGCGCAGCTCAATGGCCTCAGTCGGTTCAATGTCGAGAAGTTTGATGACGCGCTCGGCCACACGCTTAAAGACAGGTGCTGCGACAGACCCTCCGCCAATACTGGCTTCAGGGTCATCAAATTTAGGGTGATCGATCACCACGTAAGCGACGAAGCGGGGATCCTGCACAGGAACGATGCCAGCAAAGGACACCACGTAGCTATCAGTATCGTAACCTTTCCCTTCAATGTGGCGCCATGCGGTGCCGGTCTTTCCGCCGATGCGATACCCAGGAACAAAGGCGCGCCAACCAGTAGAACCTTCAGCACCATCACCCACCACAGTTGCAAGTGCCCCGCACATTTCTTGTGCTGCGCGCTTGCTCACAACTTGGCGGACCTGGACAGGCTCACGATACTCGATCTCGACCCCATTATCAGCGATGACGGCCTGAATCAGGCGCGGCTTCATGAGCACGCCATCATTGGCCAAAGCGGCATAAGCCATGGCCACTTGAAGCGGAGTTGCACTCACGCCATAGCCGTAAGTTGCGGTGGCAAAGTTTTGCGGATTGCTGCGGTTAGCAATGACCCCACTGGCCTCACCGGGAAGCGGGAAACCAGTGCGTGACCCAAATCCGAAGGCCTCAAGAGTTGAGTAGAAGCGTCTCCAGCCCACCTTTTCAGCAAAGAGGAAAGCTCCGGGATTACTCGATTTCATAAGCACCTGATCAAAGGTGAGATCGCCATAATCATGGTGATCTTTCACCACCACACCGGGCCGTGTGATCTTTCCCCAGCCGCAGTTGACCACGGTCCGGCGGCTCGCGACGCCGGCATCGAGAGCTGCCGTCATTCCGACAAGCTTCATGACCGAACCAAGTTCGAGCTGATCCTGCACGGGGAAATGGCGGCCATTTTCTTGAAACTTCTCGCGCAGGTTGAGATCGAAGTGCGGACGAGTCGCCATCGCCAAAATGTCACCCGTCTTGGGTTCCACGATAATGATCGTCCCGCGATCTGCCTTGCTGTGATCGATTGCAAGCTGAAGCTCTTCCTCAGCAATCGCCTGAATTCCGGTAGAAAGTGTCAGTTGAACGTGTTTGCCTAATTTCGGTGGCTTGACCGCAGCTGATTCAGTGAGGCGCACAAGGCCATTAGCATCGCGCTTAAGCTGACGCTCACCGGGACGACCGCGGAGGTAAGGGTCCATCGCCTTTTCAATACCGGAACGACCAATTCCCTTGTGACCTCGAACCCCCAAGATATGAGGCGCAAGCTCGGCCATGGGATAGAAGCGAGACTGACTGCGCTCAAAGGAGAATCCTTGAATATAGCGCTCCTGAAGCGCGGCCTCGATACGGCGCGCCTGATCCTCACGGATCTTCTTCATCACCACGATGCGCTTTCTGCCGTTATCGATGCGCTCTTTAAGATCTTTTTTAGGAACCCCGAGTTCACGACTGATCACCTCAAGCGCGTAGTCGAGATGCTCTTCGCGCAGGAGCTCGGGCTCTTCACCTCTCAGACGCTTCTTCATTTTACGGAAGGCATCGCGCTGCTCTTCCTTCGAAAGATCCGCCCAATCAAAACGTGCATGGACATGACGATGCGCCACTGCGGAGGTGAGATTATCTTCAAAGGCGAGGTGATTAGCATCGGCGATCAGCGCGGCCTCGGGACGATTCTGCGCAAGAGTCTGCCTATCACGATCCACGATGCGACCTGGCTCAGCGGGGATCACCTGCTTCATCTTAAAGCGACTTACCTGTCTCTTATCAGAGAAGCTTCGGTCCCAGGATTGCACATAGAGAAGACGCACCGAGAGCACGCTGAGCCCTGCCACGAGGACTAAGCTTGCGGCGATGGCGCGATTTCTAAAGGCGGTATCCATTGAGTAAATTTTCTAGCGTCCCACGATCACTTCAGGAGCAGGTCGGTAGACTTCAGGAATCCCATTGGGGATGGCGAGGAGATCGGAGCCGCCCTTGTCGAGCTTCTCGCGGAGAGTGAAAACACCGAGATCCCGAGCAATGTCGGACTCATGCTCAGTAATTGCGACGTTGTGCTCCACCATGCGCTGCTGGGATCTCGAAATCTCACGACGCATCGTGACC
>JALZWA010000276.1 GCA_023299815.1 Akkermansiaceae bacterium | reverse complement strand
GTTAAAATGTAAGCGTCACGAGCCGCGCGCGCTTGGTCATGTGCGAGTCCGAGCTGGGCGCGGGTGGCCTCAGGGAGCCAAGAGTCGGTGCTCGCCTTGCCCGGGACTTTGCCTTCATTCATCCCGCAAATGACAAGATGCGGCGCAGGATCATGGAGAAGCTCCAGCCATCCCTGCACATCGAGCACCCGGCCCTCGGGGACCGGATCAGACACTGAACTGAGGCTTGCGAGAAGAAGTTCGAGCCAGAATCCGGGGGATCGCTTGACCTCCTTGGCCACTGAGGCGGTCTCATCAAGCCACTCAAAGATGCCAGCCTGATCTTCTGGGTCGATGACCTTGAGGAGGCTCCGCATCGCGGCGTGGAAACTCCGGCCGAGGAAGGGCTTCCGCCACTCCGCGAGGTTTCCCATCGTCTCTTTTGCGAGATCGGCATTTGTGAGATTCTTTCCAAGACGCACCTTTTTACTTCCTTCAGGAGAGCGCTCCAGATCCTCGGTGATGAGAGCCTGTGCGCGTGAGACATCCTCTGAACTGCTGACGAGAAATTGATCCCGGAGCTGCGAGAGAGAAGAGGAGCGCAAGCCGCGCTTCCCCTTCGCCATGACGCCGCTTTGAGAAAAGGCGAGGAGGTCGATGACTTCCGCGACCCCTTCCTTTCGGAGGTAGCTCCGCCAGCAGCCGAGCCAACCCGCGAGCGGTGATGGATGGCCTGCACCGGGATCGTGCACCGTCCAGCCGCTGCGACCGAAGGTGCGGACGAGTTCACCGGAGACTTCTTCATCGCCCGTGCCAAGCGCGACCTCGGCGCTGGAGCTTCCGGTCTCGGCGATTTTCAAAAGAGCGAGTGCCGCTTGCTGACCGGGGTCGCCGGTGAGCTCTACGGACCCTTTTTTAGGCCATGAGATTTCACGATCTTCCCAGCCGATCCGCTCGACAGCGCCTTCTAGGGTGAGCTTGGTTTTTACTGGCCGACCCCAGTCATCGAAGTCCGCTTCATCCTCACCCGTGAGGAGGATCGTGATTTCGAGGCCGGATTCCGTGAGGATTCTTTCGCTCACCGGAGGGAGGTCGAGAACTCCTGCGACGACCACCTTGGTGACATCTTCAGGAAAAGAGACAGCGGCTCGGGCGAGTTGCGCGTTCTTGCTGGTGAAGCCCCATTGCTCAAGACGTCGCTCGACGACTGACTCAAGATCCGCAAGCGCCTCCCAGCGCTCGGCCTCGACCGATTCATCCATCCGCTTGGCTGCTGAGGAAAGGAGGAGGCCCGCTTCTTGCAGGCTGGTCCGCACGCCGAGGAGAGATTTCGCAAGGCCAAGCGCCCAGCCCGCGGCATCACCCTGTGATGGTGAAATCGGAAAGATCGCGCTGTAGCGGTCCCAGTCCTCGATCTTTTCCAAGACCTCACACCAAGCAAGAAGCTCGACCGACTCCGGCGCAAAATCATCCGGCCTCATCAAAAAACCTGTCGTGACCACCCTCGGTCCGAGAAGAGCCCCTCGCTCCGCTAACTGCTCGCGCAAACGACGCCCACTCTGAGCCGTCGGCACCACGATGAGCATCTCCGCCAGCTGATCCTTCCGCTCCCACAGCCAGTCCATCGCCGCCGCCCCGAAAGGCCTGTCCCAAGAGAGAAATTCACGTGTTGCTGGCATGGGGAGACTCTTGCGAATCAAAGAGATGACGGGGAGGAAAAAATGAGCACATTCAGGTGAACGAAAACCCTTCTCATTGTGATGTGGCACGCCATTCTTTCTCCCTCATGAGACGCTCCTCTTCTCCGATCGCCTCCCAATGGTTTCAGGCCACTGAGGCGGCGGGAGAATTTATGGGAATTCGATATGGCCGCTTGAGGAAGGAAACTGAGGAGGTGGAATGGTCTTTCGTCTCCCATTGCGATTGCGATGGCATCGGGGGCTTCGCGCGGCTCTTACGGGAAGGCGGAGCAGATCTTGCGACTCTTCCGCGCACGCGGAAGCCGAATCGCGGCATCATTCTGCCTCTGTGGCGGATGTGGCAGGCGAGCCGAAAGCAGAAAATCTCTGGGGCGCGACGAGACTGGGCGCTGACGACGAATTCCGAAACGGGCCCGTCAAAGGCCTTGGCGTGGCATCTTTTCAGCGAAGCGAAGACGGAGAAAATTCGACAAGCAAGCCGACTCGAAAAAGTCACCGTCAATAGCTTCCTCCTCAAGCATCTCGATCAAGCCATCCGCCCCGAGCTCCAAAAACCAGCAGCCCTTCTTCCCTGGATGATCCCCGTGAATCTCCGTGGCGATGTGGAGCATGCCGATGACACGGAAAATCATGTGAGCTTCATCGAAGCTCGCCTCCGACCGCAAGATTCCGCAGCAGATATTCAGCAACAAATTTCTGAGTGCTTGGAGCGAGGTGAACACCGCGCGAACTACCTTCTTCTGGGCTTGGGCGGATTGCTGAGTCAGCGGGCAAAGGTGAAGATGATCACGAAGAACCGGAAGAGGTCGGAGGGGAACATCGGCGCTTTTTCAAACCTCGGGGTCTGGGATTCTGAAAAAGCGATCGCAGGTGACGACTCGTGGCTTTTCTGCCCACCCGTGGCAGGAGGGCAGCTTCTCGGCGCAGGCTGCGTGACCTTCCGAAACCGGATGAGTCTCACGATTCAGGGGCATGCGAGCCTGAATGAACGCCCCGAGATCGCAGAGACTTGGATGCAGCGGTGGATTGAGGGAATAGGGTGAACGCACGCTCTCCTTATTCTGAGAGCATCGAGCTCATCTTGGAGTCGAAGGGAATCGGGCAGATCACGTCTTTGATCCAAGATTCTTTTTTCATCCAGGCACGCTGTCGTTTTGACGAGCGGCGCGTGCTGGTGTGGAAGCCTTTGTGGCATTCCTTGAGGGAGAGTTTTTCGTCGAGGTGATTCTCGATCTCGGAGAAGCCGATGATTTTTCGGCAGGTCTCGGAGGCGGTTTCGCGGAGGGCTTTGACTTCATCGATCCCGCCTTTATCAAGAATCTGCATGGTGCGGGAGCTGATGCGCTGCTTGCTGTTATCATTATCCCAGAGGAGGTAGAGGCCTCGGAGGGATGCGGTGATTTCATCAAATTTTTTGAACTGCTCTTCTTTGAGGATGGACATTTTCTGGCCGGAGAGGAGGCAGATTTCGAGGGCACGGATGAGGTAGCGTCGGTTCTTGAGATCGGTGGCGGCGGCTCCTTCTGGATCGAGAGACTTCAGCTCGGCAGCGAGGTCGTCATTGGTGCGCTCATCGAATTTCGCACGGAGTGCGTCATCACGGTCAGGAAGTGAGGACGGGCCGTGGGTGAGGGTCTTGAGGTAGACGCCGCTTCCTCCCACGATGATGGGGCACTTTCCGCGAGACTGGATTTCCTCAATGACGGGAAGTGCTAGATTGCGGAAGGCGAGTGGATCGCAGTTCTCGGTGGGATCGAGAACGGAGAGAAGGTGGTGCGTTGACTGATCGAGGTAGTCCTGTGGAGGAACGGCGCTGAGGGTTTCCATACCACGGTAAGCCATCGCGGGGTCAGCATTGACGATCTCGCCGCTGAATTCTTTCGCCAGGGAGATGGCTAGGGAGGCCGTTCCTGAAGCGAGGGGGCCGCAGACGTAGATGGGTTGCGTGGTGGTCATGCGGGGAGGTAGGCAGAAGATTGAGAGAAAGTCGACTGGGGAGCGGATAATTTAAATAACCGCAGATAAATGGGATGGATGGGATTGGGAAAGATCAGGGACTCGCGGTGGAGTTTTGCTCTCTCTGAACCCTATTGATCTGCGGTTAGATTTTTTTCTTGGTTGAGGGGCTTGGGCTTTGGATTTCCTGTTTGGAATTTGTTTAGAGTTTCTAGATTTAGAATTTAGGATTTCCCCAAAGGAGTCTTACCAAGCGGGCTTGTCGTCTTGGTCGTAGGGGAGCCAGATGAGGGAGACGGACTGGATATCGATGTCCTTTTTGTAGGGCTTGATGGATTCGGTATCGAGTGAGGTGTTGTTCACGTCGAACTTCTCTTCGAGCTCGCGGATTTCTTCGGCGAGTTCGGCTTCGAGTTCGGCGACGTCTTCTTCGATCCTTTTGACCTTATCCTCGGCGATGCCGACATCCCGGCGCTGTTTGAAGGCGCGGGTGGCGGAGCTCACTCCGGAGGTGCGGGACTTGCGTCCGCCGAAGAGGCCTCCTAGGAGACCGCCGAGAACACTTGCGCCGGCTTGCCATGAGGCGCTGGAGGCTTCGGATTGTTCTTTATCGACGGTGAGGAGGGCGCGTTCGAGTTGGTCGGTCTTGGTGCGGAGTTTCTTCTCGTAGCGGTCGCGCATTGTTTCGATCGCTTCATCACGTGCTTCGCGGCCTTTGATGGAGAGGCGGGCGCGGAAGTCGCCCTCTGACTCGCCGAGCTTGGAATACATTTTATAAAGGTCGGAGTGGAAGAGGCTGACGCGCTCGTTCCGGTAGATCCAGTCTTCGAATTCGTCTTCGACCGATTTGTAGTTCGCGGCATTCATGGCGTAGCCTGCGAGGTTCTCGTAGCCTGCGCCCTTGCGTGGCTCGGAGACGAGGTCTTTGAGCGGGATGGTGCAGGCGGAGTCGGTATCCCAGTCGATGGATTTTTCTTCCATGGGATTGACGAAGCGGACGAGGCGGGAGCCATCGAGATCGGCCTTGGAGGAGGAGAAGTGGACTTCAGCCTCGCGGAGGAGCGCGGGTTTGTAGGTGATGTCATCTGCCTCGCCGGCAAAGGGGGCGAAGTGCTCGATGACGCCTTGGCCGACGAGTGGGCGCTCGCCTTTTGGCGCGGCGGGGGCGCTCATGCCCATGGACATGCCGCCTGCTGCGGCGGGTGCGCTGGCGGACTTGGTAATGAGGTCAAATTTATCCCGCTTGGGATCCATGAGGGTCTTGATCTGGCGGCGGGTGAGCGGGCCACGGAGGTAGCTCATGACCCAGCGGACGTGGAAGACGGAGGGGGCTCCATCGTGCACGTTATTCATGAGGAAGACGCGGGAATCGAGGCCGGAGAGGAGGGTCTCCATTTGCTTACGATTGAAACCGCCGCCTTGGGCATCGGCTGCGCCTTGGAGGCCATCTAGGACGCGGGCTTTATCGCGCTCGGTCTGGAGGCGGCCGAGGAACCAGGTGCCCATGTTAGAGAGGGCCTTGTAGTCGAGGTCGACGGGATTCTGGGTGGCGACGAGGACGCCGAGGCCGAAGGCGCGGGCCTGCTTGAGCATCGTCATCATCGGTTTTTTACTCGGCGGGTTCGCGGTGGGCGGGAGGTAGCCGTAGATCTCATCCATGTAGAGGAGGGCGCGCAGCGAGGTGGTTCCTGACTGGGTGCGCATCCATCCGAGCATCTGATTTAAGAGAAGGGAGACGAAGAACATGCGCTCGCTATCGCTGAGGTGGGCGATGGAGAAGATGGAGATGCGTGGCTTGCCTTCCTCGGTATACATCATGCGCTGGATGTCGAGCGGGGGGCCTTCAAGCCAGGTGGAGAAGCCGGGTGAGGCGAGGAGGTTGTTGAACTTGAGCGCCAATTTTTGGCGGTTCTTCACATCAAGGAAGGACTCGATGTCCATGACGCCAATTTTTGAGATGGGAGGTTTCTGGATGTGGCGAATGAGGGTTTCGAGGGTGAGTGACTGCTCGGCCATCCAGCAGTGCTGGAAGATGGCGGAGAGGAGGACGGCCTCGGGCGACTGGATGGGGTCGGCATCGACTCCGACGAGGGAGAGGAGCGAGGAGACGGTGGACTCGATGCGCTCGCCGAGGAGTTCGCCATCATCGAGAACCTCGAATGGCGGTGCGTCGAGTGAGCTGAGGATGGAGACGGGGATGCCGGATTTGCTTCCGGGGGTGAAGACGTTGATATCGACTTTTTCTTTGAGCTGACGGACGCGGTCAGGAGATTGGTGCCAGTCGCCGGTGCCTTTTTCCCACATGCGGGCGGTTTTTTCGGCGAACTCGTCTGGGGTGGTGCCTTTTTTAATGGCGTCGTCTTCATTGATCCAGGGGCGGAAGTCGGAGCCCTTGAAGTCGGGAAAAGTGAGGAGGAGGTTGGCGATGTCGCCCTTTGGGTCGATGACGATGGCGGGGATGTTGTCCATGGCCGCTTCTTCAAGGAGGCCGATGCAGAGGCCGGTCTTACCGGAGCCGGTCATGCCGAGGACGACTCCGTGGGTGACGAGGTCTTTAGAATCGTAGAGCTGGAGATCATCGGTGACCTCGCGCTTATCGATATCGTATTCTTTACCGAGGTAAAAGGAGCCGAGCTTTTCGTAATTGGGGGCGCTTTCTGACATGGGCTTTTTATAGCGGATAAATTGGGAATTTCTAATTCCTAATTTCGGTTTATTGTGAGCGGCGTGACTGAGTCCCCTCCCCGCGCGTGGGCCGAGATTGATTTCGAGGCGATGCGGCAGAATCTACGCATCGCCAAGCAACACGCTGGCGAAAAAGAAGTGATGGTGGTGATCAAGGCGGGGGCTTACGGGCACGGCTTGATCGAGACGGCGCGGGCGATGGAGACGGAGAAGCCGAAGTTCTTCGGGGTGGCGAATGCGGGCGAGGCGCGGCGACTTTATAAGGCCGGCATTGAGACGACGCCTTATATTCTAGGGGCGACGCTTCCGGCGGAGCGGGAGGAGATCGCGGCGCGCGGGTGGACGCCCTGTCTTTGCTCGCTGGAGGAGATGGTGCATTTTAATCAACTCGGCTCGGTGAAGGCGCATCTGGCGCTGGATACCGGGATGGGGCGCGGGGGATTTTTACCGCACCAGGTCGACGAGGCGCTGGAAATGCTGAAGCGCTGCGAGGGGATCGAGCTGACGGGGGTCGGGTCGCATTTGCCCGTGGCGGATGAGGATGCGGAGTTTACGAAGCGGCAGTTCGAGGTTTTTGATGGTTTGGTGGAGAGAATTATCGAGGAACTTCAGCCGGATCGGGAGAATTTCTCGGTGCATCTGAGTAACTCGGCGGGGCTGTTGAATTATGAAAGTCGCACCACGAATTTGATCCGCCCGGGTCTGATGCTTTATGGGGCATCTCCCCTGCCGGAGCATCAGGAAAAGCTGCAGGCAACGATGACACTGAAGACACGCGTCTCACTGGTGCACGAGCTACCGAAGGGCCACGGGGTTTCTTATGGCCGCACTCTTTTAGATCGTGACACGCGTGCGGCGGTGCTGGGGATCGGATATGGAGATGGCTATCCGCGTGCGCTCTCTGATCAAGGCACCGAGGTGCTGATCGGCGGGAAGCGCTGTCCACTTCTGGGACGAGTGACGATGGATCAGATCATCGCGGATGTCACTGATCTGGAAAGGTGTGAGCCGGGGGAGGAGGCGATTCTTTTCGGTAGGGAGCTCCTCGTTTCTGAGATCGCGGAGAAGGCAGGGACAATTCCTTGGGAGATCCTCACGCAGATCACTCCTCGGGTGGAGCGGCGCTATTCTTAAGAATAACCGTGTCCTCGGAATTGAGGTAGGACTCGAGGCGGAGTTGATCGGGATCGAAGTCCATGAGGACCGCGCCTGTCTCGTCTTGCACGAAGAGATGGATGCCAATTTTCTCGACCGCGTCGCGCCAAAATTTGGTAGGCGTCTCTCGCTTGGGGTAGGTGGATGAACTGGCGATGACGGCTTGCGCACCGGTGGCTTTCAGAAAATCAATCGAACCGGAATAGGTTCGGCCATGACGACCGATGATCACGATATCAGACGAGAGGTCGATCCCGCTGGCGAGCATATCGCGCTCTTCTTCCACTCCGAGATCTCCCATCACGAGAATTTTCCAGCCATCCCAGTGAACTCGAATAGCCATTCCTCGACTATCAGCGAGAGTATCGAGATCCTCTTGGCCAGGTCGAAGCACTTCGAACCAAGCATCGGAGGAGAGAGGATAGCGCTTTCCTAATTCTGCAACGATCACCCCTGGGTAATCCTGAGCAATGAACTCACGATAAGTGGGACTGCGGGACCATTTCACCGGAAGAAAAAGGTTCTGTGGATTGAAATGCTCAGTGAGTGTGAGGATCGAACCGCTGTGCTTAGCATCGGGGTGAGTGAGGATGATATTCTGAGGAACGTGATGCCAGCGACGCATCGCGGGACGGACGACCTGGTAGTAACGGCGGTCATTCCCGATATCGATGAGAGTCCCCTCTCCAGTCGCGAGGAAGGATGAGGCTCCGCCATTTGAGAAATCAAAGACGACCCAATCCGCCGGTGCTTGAGAACCCACCAGATGATGACCCAGCGGAACCGCCGAAAACCCCTTCGCTGAGTAGTAAGCGGAGCGAGCCGCCCAGCAGTTGAGATGATTAATCCCTTTGCTCGCGGTAGGACTGACGAGGCCGACGAGAAAGGAAAAAATCCCCAAAGAGAGGACTAAGAAAGTAAAAGGAATCAACACGAGACTCGCCAGCACCGCGATGGGAGTGACGAGCCCAAAGTGGTATGCCATCCACGGAAGAGAACCCACCCAAGCAGCAAGCGAGGTGGCAGCCATCGCCGCAATTTTCCCGCGAAACCCGAGTCTTCTTTTCTGCCAATTGCTCAGCAAGCGGCGAGGAAAGAAGGGATCAAGCTCCGCCATTTTTCCGGTCCATTGATAAGCGATGGCAAAGCCAACCCCGATCGCCGTGATCACTCCGTAGGAAAGCTGGAAACCCACCTCAGTCACCTGCGCTGGCCGCCAGAGCAAGACAATGATCATACTGAGCGCGAGGGAGTTAAAAAGAGACGGCTTTCTCCGCAAAAGAAAGGCGCTCAGGAAAGTAATCGCCATCAGCGTGGCTCGCATCGCCGGAGCACGACCACCCGTGAGCATGGCATAGGAAGCCATCACGATAATGATAAGAAAAATCGCCGAGCGCCTCGGCACCCTGCAGAGTAAAAGCAGCCACCAGACGATGCCACCCACGATCGTGACATGCAGCCCACTCACCGCAAAGACATGCATCGCACCACTGTAGCGAAAGGCCTTCGTGATTTCAGAAGTCGATGACGGAGTATCACCAAGCATCATCGCGACGATGATCGGCGTGCCTATTTCATCATCCTCAATTCCGCGAGTGATCGCCTTTTTTAACTTCACCTTAGCCCGCTCGCTGTAGCGCCAGATTCCCTCCCGCCAATCGGCACCTTTTAACTCGGCAGAGTCCAGATCAAGCCCCCTCTTGATTGAAAGCTGCCGCCAATGATAGAGCAGTGAAAACTCAGCCGGATTCCGCGCAGGAGCTGGGGAAAAAAGGCTCCCCTTAATCAAAAGCACATCACCAGGTTCATGAGCGAGCGCATCCTGCACCGCCACTTTCATCTCACCCCCTTGCGCGAGCCTAAGCATCCCCACTCGCTCCGAATCCCCCATTCCTGTCAGCCGCCCAACGACCAACTCTCCCGTCACTGTGCGCAAGCTTCGCCCCTCAGAGACAGGGCCAATACTCAGCACCTGGACGCGCAAGATCGTCAGAAAAATAACCCCCACAAAAGCCACCCTCCACCCCAGCGCGGGCCGCACGAAGATCACCCCCGCGATTCCAAATAAAAGCGACCAGACCGGACTTCCCCACCCTAATGCGGCGGCAATGATCCCGCAGGCAATCCCCACCAGAGGCGCCGAGGCGCGCACCCATGAGACTCGCTCCCCCAGCACCTGAAGTGCATCGCGGAAGCGGTCAAAAAAAGCCATCTCTCTAATCGTTTAGATCGCTCCAAATTCACGAAGCTTGTGTGTTGCATTGGCTGCGTGCCGCGTCTCGGGAAACACCTCTTGCACCTGCTTTAGGATCGAAATCGCGCCCTCACTGTTATCGAGATCCTTCTCGTAGATATCTGCGATGCGGAACATGAAAAAAGCGGCATCATTTTCCCTCCACTCATGGGCTTCCAGTGCCTCCCGCAGCGTCTCCACCGCTACCGCTGAGCTATTGAGATTCTCACGCTGAATCTTAGCAATCTCCACCATCGGAAAACGATCCGTCGGATTCTCCATGAACACCTGTCGATAAATCCGAATCGCCTCGGGGTAATCTCCCTGCGCAAAGGCCGCTCGTGCATCGTGCAGCGGATCGTCTTCCACCTCCGCGGTAGAGCCATACATCTCCTCAGACATTTTATCGACCGCAGAAGGAAGCAAGTAGGTCACCACCAGAAAGCCCGCATAAATCATGGTCAGAATCAGCGGGAAAGCAGTCGCGAGCATCACGTCGACCCCATTATCCGTATCATCTACTTGGATCGAATCATAATCTTCGTCATAATCCTCATCGTAGACTTGCTCCTCCGGCGGCGGCGGAGCCGCCGCCCTCTTCGCGCTGGAATACTTGATCACCGTAAAGCAGATCAAAACAAGAAGGATGCCTAGATGAATGAGGATTTTAGGATTCATGGTCGATTCGCCATCATAACTCAAGAAGAGGGACGATGAAAAGGGCTGATTCACCGAGCCAAAAAAAAAGGGCTGCGAATCATCGCAGCCCTCTGAAAGTATTTTTGGAACATCCGTCAGGATTACTTCGCGTAATCAACAACGACATCCTTCACTTGCGAAAGAGGACGAAGTGGTGGGACGGGAGCCTCACCAGTGCAGCACCCACAAGAGGAGAGACCCAGCGAGCCGAGGCTGAAGGCGACGAGAGAGAGAAGTTTAACAAATTTCATGAGATGTCAGGTAAAATAGAGTGGCGGAAAAAAAAGCCCGGAGAGGTGACGGTTGTCACCAGCTCCGGGCGAAACCTTTTCAGGCTAAATCAGCTTACTTTCCAGGAGCTTCGTAAGAAGTCGGGATTGGTGCTGGAGCAGGAATTGGTGAGCTTCCGCAAGAAGTGAGCGAGAAGCCAGCGAGTGCTGCGATGAGGCCGAGGATAGTTGCAATTTTCATTGTAGTTATTTAGTATTGGTTTGGTTGGAGAGAGATTTTACTTACTAGGTGCTTCGTAAGATGTAGCCGAAGCTGATAAATCACAGCATGAGCTGAGACTTGCGAATGCGACAGCTGAAATAGCCACGGCCAGGAATTTAAGCGATGCTTTCATAAGAATATTACTGAATCATCAGCGCTGAGAACAAGCTGAACCAGCGCTAAGTTGCGATTAGAATACGAAAGTCCGTATCGCTGGCAAGTGGTTATCTTGAAAATCTAATTTTTTGTCGGACCCATTTCTGGAAAAGAGAGCGTTGCATCAGCCCGACGAACCGCTATCGTCCGCCGCCCCATGAAAAGTCAGCCTCACCTTGCCATCGTAGGAGCCACCGGAGCAGTGGGTCGCGAAATGCTCGTTTGCCTCGAAGAGCGGAATTTCCCCTTGAGCAAACTGACCCTGCTCGCATCTGCGCGCTCAGCTGGCAAAACGCTCACCTTCAAAGGAGAAGAAATCCTCATCCAAGAACTCACCAAAGAGAGTTTCTCCGGAATCGACATCGCCCTCTTCTCAGCCAGCGGCAGTATCTCGGAGGAATTCGGCCCCGCGGCTGCCAGTGCAGGATGTGTCGTGATCGACAACTCCTCAGCCTTCCGCATGGACCCTGATGTCCCCCTTGTTGTCCCTGAGATCAATCCCCAGGCTGCACAAAATCACCCGCGCAACATCATCGCGAACCCGAACTGCAGCACCATCATCACGCTCATGAGCTTGGCTCCTCTTCACAAAGCCTTCGGACTCACCGGCGTCATCGCCTCCACTTATCAGGCAGTTTCCGGTAGTGGAGCACAAGGCATCGCCGAACTCGAAGACCAGATCAGGGCAATCTCAACTGGCGCCGCCATTGAGAAAAACGTCTACCCGCACCAGATCGTTCACAACGTAATTCCCCATGTCGATGTCTTCCAAGAAGGCGGCTACACCAAGGAAGAACAGAAAATGCTCCACGAAGGCCGCAAGATCCTCGGTCTGCCCGAGCTCAAAGTGACCTGCACCTGCGTCCGCGTCCCCGTCATGCGCTCTCACTCGATCTCACTCACCGCAATTTTTGAAAATTGCCCCACCGTCGAGGCCGCACGTGAAGCGATCGCCCAGACCCCGGGCGTCCAGATCTGTGATGACCCCAGCGCTGAGCTCTATCCGACACCGCTCGACACCACCGGGAAGGACGACTGCCTAGTCGGCCGAATCAGGGTTGATCAAGTCCTCCCAAATGCGCTCGCTCTCTGGGTTGTAGGAGACCAAGTCCGTAAGGGAGCGGCCCTCAATGCCGTGCAGATTGCGGAAATTATTTCCTAGATCGGAAAATTGCGGAAATTTTTTGCTCTCTTCCCTCGTTTAAGAGAAGGCAATGCAGGTCTTGAATATCTAACATTAGTTAGGTAATATGGGCGCGTCCTTAATTTCCATGTCCGAGGAATCTGAAATCCCCACATCTTTTGTCGCTCCTAGCGTCGAAGAACTCTCGCCGCTCTTCCCAGCTTACGAGATCGAAGCCTTCATCGCGCAGGGCGGCATGGGTGCTGTCTATAAGGCGACTCAGAAGTCGCTTGATCGCGCGGTAGCGATCAAGATCCTCCCTCGGGAATTCGGTGAAGACGCCCAGTTCAGAGCCTCATTTGAAGCGGAAGCCAAGGCCATGGCGAAACTGAATCACCCCAATCTCATCGGAGTTTACGACTTTGGTGATGTAGACGGCATGCTCTTCATCATCATGGAATACGTGCAGGGTAAGGCCCTTTACTACTCCATTCATAAAAAGGCGATTGATCCTACCATCGCACTCTCTTTGATTTCGAAGATCTGCCGCGGCCTCAGTCACGCTCATAAAGGGGGCATCCTCCACCGTGACATCAAGCCTGCGAATATCCTCCTCGATATCGAAGCTGAACCAAAGGTCGGAGACTTCGGACTCGCCCGCCCCATGGATGCCAAGCGTGGAGAAGGCCTCGCCTTTGGAACTCCTGGCTACACTGCTCCGGAGGTTTACACAAATAACCACCCGATTGATCAGCGCTCTGACATCTTCTCAGTAGGCGCCATGCTCTTCGAGCTTGTTAAAGGACGGGCCCCAGAAAGTGGCGCTACCAGCATGAAAACGGGCCTTGATGCCCGACTCGATCTCATCTTGGCAAAAGCGACCCACGAGGATCCGAACCATCGCTTTAATGATGTCGTCGAATTCGCAGACAAGCTAGACGCGCTCGCCCCGAAGCTATCCGGCCCCCGCTTTGCCACCGCCGTCACCCCGACCTCATCTCTTCCTCCGGCAGCTCCAGTCACCGCACTTAAGAGCTCCAAGTCTTCTCCCCTCCCTGCTGTCGCCGCGGTTGTTCTTGTTCTCGCGGGTGGAGGGTTTGCCTTCTTTAAGTCTCAACAGAAAGAAACTCCCGAACCAGCCAAGACCCCCGTGGTTATTGAGCAGCCGGTTATCGAAAAGAAGCCAGCCAAATCAAAACCAACCAAGAGAGAAAAGCGCTCACCTGATCGGGACAAGCCAAAGATGGCTGAGAACAAGCCCAAGCCTGATCCCACCCCGGAACCAGAACCCGAGCCGGAACCTACTCATCAGCGCGAACGCCCAATGAAGTCACTCGAGCGACTTCAGGGTGCCCTTCTCGCCGGAAACTTCAGAGAACTCCCCACCAGAACCTTCACGAAGGGACAATCTGCCTACTTCTTTTACCGACCTCGTAAAACTTGGTCCGAAGCACACGCTCTTGCCGAGAGTTTCGGAGCATCGCTTGCTACCGCAAAAAATGCGGAAGATCTCACCTTCCTTCGTGACTCATTCAAACAAGAAGCCACCGTCTGGCTCGGAGCTTCTGATTCAGGAGTCGAAGAAAAATGGTATTGGGTCGATGGCTCTCCCGTAGACCCGAAGCTATGGGCTGAAAATTCACCGGACAATGACACCCAAACCTCTCCTGCCGGCGAAGATCTCGCCGGCCTCACTACCCGAGGGCTAGAGGACTTTAGCGGAGTCGCCACCTGCTCCGCTATCTTTGAGTGGAAGCTCGATGGCTCCCGCCCAGGCTCGCTTGAAAATCAACTCACACGCACCGCTGCCAGCCTAGAAGAAAATGGCACGCCGCTTTTCCCTGCCCCCTCCTTCGAACTCAACGGCTCTCGCTACCTCCTCGTAAAGAAAAAGCTAAACCACGAGCAGGCAAATTTACTCGCAAAGAAAGCAGGAGGTCACCTCGCCGTTCTTTCCTCTCAAGAAGAGGCTGACCAGTTAGGCCGCCACATGAACTCGATGCTGGAAAAGAACACTGATTGCTGGTTTGGCGGTCAGCGCTCCACTGAAGATCCCGAAAAGTGGGAAACACCTACTGGAGAAGTCTTCGCCTTCCACAAATGGATTTCAGGAAACCCAGACTTCAGTGAACAAACGGACACCGTCCTTGAATACAAGAACGCCGAGTGGGACGGAGGAAAAGGATTCAACGACACCGAGCCGGAAAAAACCTCAGAATACCTGCTGATCGAGTGGTCTCACCCAAGTCTCCGCAACATGCCTCCGGCAGTCGTAGACCAGGGACCCATCCTCGAAAAGCTCGAAGAAATCCGCGAAGATCTTCGTAGACGTCACCACCGCGACTACGATCGTTATGCCAAAAAGCGCGCTAAAATCATTTCGGATTGGGTAAGAGGAGCCACGAACAAAATCGAAGACGACCGTGACCTTCCCGAGAACATCAAAGCTGCCGCGATCGAAAAGCTCGAAGAATACGACGAAGCTCACGACCTTCCCGACAACCTCCCTCCCGCTACACCAGGGAAAATCAAGCGCTCCTTTAAAGATGCCCAAGAAGAACTCAGTGAACTTTGGGAAGAATATGAAGAGGATTGGGAAGACGCAAAATCCGACTACCGCGAAGCTCTCGAAGAAGCCAGCGAAGAAGCTCTCAGAGAAAATGACACCGTTTTCCCTGGCTTCATCGCTAAGGAAATTTCAGCCATTTCAGACGACGGCCATTTCAGCATGATCCTCGGTGGCGAAAAACCAGTCGGCGTCCCCGAATAAGCGAGTAAGCACCGCTTGCGCCGACCCGCTCCCGCGCTAGTCTCACCGCGTGCCCAAGAAAGCTGCTAAAAAAACGACCCAAAAGAAGACCTCCCGCGCTTCTAAGAACGTCATCCGCATCCGCGGCGCTCGGCAGCACAACCTCAAGAATCTCGATCTCGATATTCCCGTCGGCGAGCTCACCGTCATCACCGGCCCTTCCGGCTCCGGCAAATCCTCCCTCGCCTTCCACACCCTCTACGCCGAGGGCCAGCGCCGCTACGTCGAGACCTTCTCCCCCTACGTCCGGCAGTTTTTCGACCGCATGGACAAGCCCGAGGTCGATCGCATCGAGGGCATCCCGCCCGCCATCGCCATCGAGCAAAAGAACACCATCCGCACCACCCGCTCCACCGTCGGCACCCTCACCGAGGTGAACGACTACCTCAAACTCCTCTACCCCCGCCTCGCCACCGGATACCACCCCGTCACCGGCGAGAAAATCCTTCCCGACACCCCCAGCTCGATCCTCGCATGGTGCGAGAAAAACCTCGCCGATGACACCATGCTCATCGTCTTCCCCATACCGGTTCCACAAGACACCTCGCCCGAAGACCTCTTCCCCTTTCTCAACTCGCAGGCCTACCTCCGCATTCTTTTAAATGGCGAAGTCCTCCGCACCGACAGCCTCCCCAAGCTCAAGAAACTCCCCACCGAGATCCTCGTCATCCAAGACCGAATCAAAGTCTCCCCGCGCAACCGCTCGCGCCTCACCGAGGCTGCCGAAAATGCCCTCCGCCTTGGAAAAGGCACCTGCTCGGTCGCCCTCGCCACCGAGCCCGATCGCCTCCGCACCTTCAACTCCTCCTGGGCTCCCCTCCGCCAACCCACCTCCTCCCTCTTCAGCTTCAACTCCCCCCTCGGAGCCTGTGACACCTGCCGAGGTTTCGGCCGAGTCATCGGGATCGATCTCGATAAAACAGTCCCGAACCACCTCCTCTCGCTCAGCCAAAACGCGATCAAGCCCTTCACCGGAGAGCGCGGCGAGCAATCCCAGCAAGATCTCCTCCGCGCCTGTAAAGAAGCCGGAATCGACCCCACCACCCCGTGGAATAAGCTCAGCGCTCAAGACCAACACTGGGTCAAATATGGCGAGCGCAGCCCCAAGTCTTCCCTCACCTCTCTCGAGCAAAGCGAATCCCTCTGGAGTCAAAACCGCTGGTATGGAATTCAGGGATTCTTCGATTGGCTCGAAACAAAGGCCTACAAGATGCACGTCCGCGTCTTCCTCGCTCGCTACCGCGCCTACACCACCTGCTCAGACTGCCAAGGCAACCGCCTCCAGCCCGACGCCCTCCATTTTAAAATCCTTGGCAAAACCCTCCCCGAGCTCTGGCACATCCCCATCGATCAACTCGTCTTCTTTTTCGATAGCGTCGCCACCACCCACGCCCCCCTCGATAAGTCGACCAAGCTCGTCCTCGATGAAGTCGCCGCACGCCTAAAATATCTCAACGAAGTCGGCCTCGGCTACCTCACCCTCGACCGCCCCGCACGCACCCTCAGTGGAGGCGAGATCGCCCGCGTGAATCTCACCACCTGCCTCGGCTCCGCCCTCACCCACACTCTCTTTGTTTTAGATGAGCCCACCGTCGGACTTCATCATCGCGATATCGACCGCCTCACCACCGTGATGCACGCGCTCCGCGATAAGGGGAACACCCTCGTCGTCGTCGAGCACGATGAAGCGGTCATGCACCAGGCAGACCACCTCGTCGACATGGGCCCCCTCGCGGGCGAAGGCGGCGGAAAAATCACCTACCAAGGCAAGCCCAGCGGCACCTCTAAAACAAGCTCCACCCTCCCCTATCTCAAGGGAACAAAAACGATCCCCGTCCCGAAAAACTACCGCAAGCCCAAGGCCCATCTCAAGATCACCAAGGCCTCCGCAAACAACCTCCACGAAGTCTCCCTCGACCTCCCCCTCGGCTGCTTCATCGCCCTCACCGGCGTCTCCGGCTCCGGCAAATCGACCCTCGCCCACCCCATCATCTACAATAACCTCGCGCGCCACTTCGGCATCGTCACCGATGAAGCACCCGCCGCTGCGAAGATCAGCGGCATCGATGAACTCAATGGCGTCCAACTCATTGACCAATCCCCCCTTTCAAGAACCCCACGCTCCACCCCCGCCGTCCTCCTCGGAGCCTTCGAGCACCTCCGCCTTCTCCTCTCGCTCACCCCCGCCGCAAAACTCCGCGAGCTCACCCCCGGCTACTTCTCCTTCAACTCCGGCCCCGGCCGCTGCCA
>JALZWA010000275.1 GCA_023299815.1 Akkermansiaceae bacterium | reverse complement strand
TCGCCCTCAGCGACGCCCAACTCGACCCCGTCACCACCTACATCCAGAACCACCGCGAACACCACCGCATCACACCCTTCAAAACAGAGCAAATCGCCGCCCTGGGTTCCCCGCTCGCAGCTCACATGGGCGAGCCTTTGATCCCGCAGCGAAAATCATCCACCCGAAGCCCGCGCCTCCCGCTCCAACACCCGCACAACGCGCTTCGGGCCCACGTCATCCGATCCAATACCATCTACTCGCGCCCCATCCACCGGGCGGACCATCCAAGGAGATGCTAAGGGCTACGTTAGATTGCTCCTCTGGGGAGTGAGAACACCAAGGTCATAATAGGACGACTCTTCGCGCCTTAAAAATCACCCTCAGCCCCCAATCAAGTAATTCATCAGTCCTCCCCCGTCCACAAACGACATGAATCCTGTCGAGGCGATCTGATCTCACGCAAACTCTCTCACCTCACCACTAGGCTCCCCCTTTCAGTCTCTCCTTTTTCGGCATCCTTCTGACCTGACCCGTCGTTTAGCCGCCTAATAAAAACGCAATTTACCGAGCGGGAAATAATCATATCGTGATTTAACCGCCCGTTAATGAGCGCTAATTTCAGTAAAGTAAATTGATATAACGTCATTTAACCGCCAAGATTTATCGAGATTATACTGGCGGCTAATTAACATGACTGACTTTCACGGACGCGACCTCCACTTTGCTGACTTCCAGCAACTCTTGCAAAATCCCCAAGCAAAGCTTGTGACCAGCCAAGGCCTACGCCGGATCGGTAAATCTACTTTCATTACCCAATGCGCCGCCGAAACGACTCATTTCATCAGTATCTCAGGGCTCCCTCCCCGTGCTGACTTAGACAAAGATGCCCAGCTCGTGAGCTTTTCGAAAAGCATCTCCCAGGAACTAAGAGATCCCTCTCCCCGATTGGCCCACCGCCTTTCACCACCTCGCGACCATTCTGCCCAGAACCGGCTCCACCCTCATTCTCCTAGATGAAGTCTCCTGGATGGCCATCGGCGATCCCGACTTCCCCGGCCACCTGAAGAACGCTTGGGACCAACATTTCTCAAAGAACTCCCGCCTCATTCTCGTTCTCTGCGGCTCCGTCTCGTCGTGGATCGAAGAAAATATACTCAATCACACCGGCTTCGTAGGGCGCGTGAGCTGGCAATTTCACCTCGACCCACTCCCACTCCAGCACTGCAACGCCTTTTGGAAAAAATACGAAACGCGCACTAAAAGAGAAGTCCCTCCCTTTGAGAAACTCCGCCTCCTCTCCATCACCGGAGGCGTCCCCCGTTACCTCGAAGCGATCAATCTGAGCCAGTCCGCCGAGGAAAACATCAGCAGACTCTGCTTCCGTTCAGGCGGCCTCCTCTTCCACGAATCTGATCAAATTTTCCACGACATCTTTACCCGAAAGGCTCCAACCTATCGCAAGATCGTAAGAACTCTCATCAACGGCCCACGCACCCTCACCCAAATCAGCGAAGCGCTCGACCGAGAATCCGGTGGCTCACTCAGTAAGGCGCTCGATAATCTCTCCGGAGCAGGATTCATCAACCTCGACCACTCTATTAGCCCCACCACGGCAAAACATCTCACCCGCACCTTCCGCTACCGCCTTGCTGATAACGACCTCCGCTTCTACCTCAAATACGTCGAGCCTCATCGAGACCAAATCGAAAAAGGAATCTATACCCTCAGCCCGATCGAATCACTCGAAGCCTGGGACACCATCATCGGGCTCCAGTTCGAAAACCTCGTCTACAACAGCCGTCACGAACTCCTCGCTCTTCTCGGCATTTCACAAAACACCCTCAACTACGGCCCCTACTTCCAAAACGCGACTCAGCGAAAGAAAGCCTGCCAAGTAGACCTCCTCATCCGAACTCAAACTGCGGTCTATCTCATCGAAACCAAGGCTCGTAAAAAAATAGCAGCTTCCCACCGCGACCGCACCAAGACTATTTCACGAAATTTTCTTTGAGAAACTTCGTCACAGCTTCCCAGTATTCTTCATTGTCAGCCTCTGATTCCCAGAGAGTGCTCGAACCATGACGCCCCGCCCCCTTCGGTTCAAAGCCCGTTTTCTTCTCCGACTTGATCTTCTCGAAACCAGACTTCCAGTTTTTCACCTCCTTTTTAGAAGAGGTTACAAAAACAGGAATCGCCAGAGACGCAGCCGCCTTTTCTTCCGGCTTCCAACGGGGAAAATTTGGCGAAAATGAAAGCAGCCCTTTCACTTCCTCCGGATGCTCGGCAGCAACCGCAAAGACCATCGAGGCGGAGTAAGAACTTCCCCAAATCAGAATCGGAGCCTTGGGGAATTTCTCATGAGCATAGGCGACACTCGCCTTCAAATCAGGAAGTGCATCACGGTATTCCATCGCCTTTCCCTTCTTCTTCGCTCGCGCCGCTGTCTCATTCACGACGCCATTCACCTCTTTCCCAGAACGCGCATCCACTGCAAGACAGCGAAAACCGAGCTTATTCAGCTTCGGTGCGATCTCTTGATAAGCCCCACGGCTATATCGAGCTTGGTGAAAAAGAATAATGACCGGAGCCTCCGCCTTTCCGTCCAAGGCATAAAGATCCGCCGTCACTTCAAGTCCGTCCAAGGAAGGATAACTCAGTTTTTCAGCAGCGGAGAGAGAGAGATTCAGAACAAGAAGTGCGGAGAGAATATATTTCATCAGACATTAAGAGTAGCAGGAACTCCCTATTTTTCAACAAAGTGACAAACACGGAACCATTCGATGAAAAACACATCTGAGACTCATTACTCCGCTCCCCCGCCCATCAACTCGGCAGCCCGCTTCATTATTTCCTCTGACGAAAGCTCTTCCGTTATCTTACGAAGGTTCCAGCGGTATCCAAACGCATCCGCTAAGATCGACGTCCGCATCCCCCAAAATTGATCTTTCGGGCCTTCAATTTTCGTCCCGCCGACGGCGATTGCATTCTCGAATGCCGAATCGACATCCTCCACCGTGATGATGAAAAGACACGGAGCCATCGCTCCCGCCTCCAGAGAGGCCGCCTTCCATTCATCGGAGCCAACAGACACATAAAACACCGAGTTCCCAATCTTCATCTCCGCCTGCACCACCGTGCCATCAGGCATCGCCATCCGCATCAACTCCTCGGCCCCAAAAGCCTTAGCATAAAAATCGAGGGCCGCAGCAACATCGGAAACAGTGAGAGAAAGAACAATTGAAGGATCTGAAGTCATGATCACTTACGAAAGCCTCCAAACTCACGCTTGTCCAGTGGCAACCTCCCCCCCCTACTGTCCCTACTTAAAATGGCGACCGAGTTTATAAATCGCACTCCCTTTGTCAGAAAGAAACTCGTCCAAAGTCGGCGTCGCAATCCGCTCGCGCCTCCGATTCATCTCAATTCCACCCACTACAGTAAGAATCATTTACTCCCCCCCTTCATAGGCTTTGGATAGTCTACTGATCGCTTGAATACTTCATTAAGAATCAAGTCAGCTCTATGAAGTGGACCTCCCTCGTCAAGCTCTCCATTTTCGAGATTCCCTTCCTCCTAAAATCTTCCCATTCTCTCCCCATGCGAAAATTCATCCCGCTCCTCTTTTCCTTCACTCTCCTCAACGCTCAGGAACCTGCCGATAAAAAGGCCGCCGAAGCTCCTAAGAAAAAGGAGTTCACTCTCACCGATAGCGTCACCATCGATGGCAAGAAAATCGACTACCGCGCCACGGCCTCCACTATCGTCCTAAAGACCGCCGACGACAAAGACCGCGCCTCCATCTTCAGCGTCTCCTACGAGCGAATGGGTCAAAAAGATCGCTCGAAACGTCCGGTCATGTTCGCCTTCAATGGTGGCCCTGGTTCCTCGGCTGTTTGGCTCCACCTCGGTGCGCTTGGTCCCAAGATCGTCCCTACCAGCACCGATGGCACCCAGACGCTTCCTCCTCCTGCTTCCGTCATTCCAAATGAGCACTCCATTCTTGACCTCGTAGACCTCGTCTTCATCGACCCCGTCTCCACGGGCTACTCTCGTGTCGAGAAAGATGGCAAGGCCAGCGAGTTTCACGGCGTCAGGGAAGATGTCCAATCCGTAGGCGATTTCATCCGCCGCTGGACCACCGAGAACGACCGCTGGGCTTCGCCCAAATACCTCCTCGGAGAAAGCTACGGAGGCATCCGCGCCTCTGGCCTCGCCGATCATCTCCAGCAGGAATATGGCATGAACCTCAATGGTGTCGTCCTCCTCTCCTCCCTCATCGACTTCCGCACGCTGCGCGCTTCACAGGGAGATGACCTCACCAACTCGATCTTCCTTCCGGCTATGACTGGCACAGCACATCATCATGGAAAAATCACCGGCGACCGTGACGCCCTGGTCGAGGAGGCCCGCGCCTTCGCTTTTGGTCCTTACGCGCAAGCCCTTCTCAAAGGCGCGGAGATTTCCGATGAGGAAAAAAATGCCATCGCCGCCAAGCTCGCGACCTTTACCGGTCTCCCGAGTGACCTTTTCCTAGAGCTCAACCTTCGCATCTCCTCGAACCGCTTCCGTAAGGAGCTGCTTCGAAAAGAAGGTAAAGTCCTCGGCCGCTTCGATGCCCGCACCGCTTGGCCTGTCATCGATAGCAGCGAAAACTACGCAGGCTACGACCCGTCTTACTCGGTCGTCTACGGGGCCTTTGCCACCGCCATGAATGACTACCTCAGTCGCAGCCTCAAGTGGGAAGGCCATCATCCCTACAAAATCCTCACCAGCGATGTCCGCCCATGGAACTGGGGTCCTAAGAACTCCATCGTGAACATGTCTAGCCAACTCCAGAGCGCGATGCGGAACAACCCCGATCTCCGCGTCCTCGTCATGGCAGGCTACACCGATCTCGCCACTCCCCCTGCGAACATGCAGCACAGTCTCAGCCACCTCTTCGGCATTCCCAAGGAACGCCGTGATGCCATCGAGTTCACTTGGTATGATGCCGGTCACATGTTCTACCTCAACGAGCCCGACCTTATCAAAATGCGGGCGGACCTCGTGAAATTCCTTACCGCCAAGTAATTCATGGAACCTCCCAACTTGCCACCCTCCAATCCTTACCAGGCCCCACAGACCGCACTTCATCCTTCGGGCCTGAGCCAAAATGAGCTCAATCTCGCGATGTGGTGCCACCTCATTCCGCTCATCGTGAATGTTCTCACTGGATTTTTGGGATTCCTAGGCCCCCTCATCATCCTAAACTCATCTAGACGGCCATCTGCATTTGTTGATCAACACGCCAAGCACTCGCTCAATTTCCAGATCTCCCTTCTGATCTATACCGTCGCGCTCACCATCGTTGGCTTTATCATCGCAATCTTCACCATGGGACTTGGTATGATCATCCTTATTCCCCTTTTCATTGGATTTGCCATCGCCGTGCTGGTCTTCGAAATCATGGCCACCATTGCGGCGACCAATGGGCGGCTCTACAATTATCCTCTTACGATTCACTTCGTAAGGTAGCTGGAAGGAGGCGCTTTGTTCCCTCCTCTGCCAAACTCTTTCCCTTTGAAAGAGTGGCAGTCCCACAAGGACTTGAACCTTGAATGACTGAATCAAAATCAGCTGTGTTACCGATTACACCATGGGACTCACTCGGTAGTCGCGCCGAAGCGCTGACGGGGATTGATTAAGCGCCGAGCACGAGCTTTGCAATACCGAAATATCGCGAATTTCCACTTTTCTCTTCTCAGCTCTCAAAAACCACTGACTTCCGGTTCCCCCTTGACCTTCCCATAGGAAATCGTGACCGTCCTAATCTTCATGGATTACGAAAGCCTCATCGAAAAACGCACCGCCCGCCTCGCTGAAATCGAGGGCATGATGAGCGAGCCCAATTTTTTCAATGATCAATCGACCTCCACCTCGGTGATGCGCGAGCATCGTGGTCTCAAAAAGCTTCTCGAGAACTGGGACGAACTCGCTCAGGTCAAAAGCGACATCGAAGGAAACGAAGAACTCGCAAAGGGCGATGACGCCGATTTTTCCGCAATGGCAGAAGGCGAACTCCCCGCTCTCCGCGCGAGGAAGGAGAAGCTCGAAGACGCCGTGCAATACTCTCTCCTCCCTCGGAATGAAACCGAGGACCGTGACGCCCTTCTCGAGATCCGCGCCGGAGCCGGAGGTGACGAAGCCTCCCTCTTCGCTGGCGAACTCATGAATGCCTACCAGCGCTACACTGACAAGCGCGGCTGGAAGTGTGAGCACCTCGGAAGCTCCCCCTCCGATGTGGGAGGCTATAAAGAAGTCATCCTCAAAGTCACCGGAGAAGAAGTCTTCCGCTTCCTCAAATACGAGAGCGGTGTCCACCGCGTCCAGCGCGTCCCCGCCACCGAGACCCAAGGGCGCATTCACACCTCCACCGTCACCATCGCCGTTATGCCAGAGGCTGAAGAAGTGGACTTCCAGCTCCGCCCCGAGGACCTCCACATCCAGGCCACTCGCTCCGGTGGTTCCGGTGGACAGCACGTCAACACCACCGACTCCGCCGTTCAAATCACCTATCTACCCACCGGACTCCAGGTGAAGTGTCAGGACGGACGCTCGCAAACCCAAAACAAAGCCCTTGGCCTCGAGATTCTCCGCGCCAAGCTCTTCGAAATCGCGCAACGCGAAGCCCAAGAAAGCTACTCGGCTCAGCGCAAATCACTCGTCGGTTCCGGTGACCGCTCCGAGAAAATCCGCACCTACAACTTCCCCCAATCTCGCGTCACTGATCACCGGATCAATCACACCTCGCACAACATCGAGGGTATCCTGAATGGCGACATTAATGAATTCACCGAGCTGCTCCAAAAAGCAGAAATGGAACAACGCCTTGCGGAAGAGGAACTCGCGTAGTTTCTCCCCGTCATTCACAACTTATTCACAGACGACTGAGTGACAACAATTCTCGATATCCTCGAAAAAGGAACTCAATTTCTTACCAATAAAGGAATCGAAGACGCGCGCCTCAATATGGAGCTTCTTGTGGCTCACGAGCTCGGCTGTCGTCGCATGGATCTCTATATGCGCTTCGATGAGCCAGTCCCGGAGGATAAGCTGCCAGCTCTGCGAGAGCACCTCAAGCAGCGAGGCCAGGGCATTCCCCTACAACACCTTACCAAAGTTGTTCACTTCTATTCACATGACTTCATCTCGGATCACCGCGCTCTCATTCCCCGCCCCGAGTCTGAAGAGCTGGTCTCCCTGACCTTGAAGGAATCGTTTCCAAAGCCAGCTCGTATTCTTGACCTCGGATGCGGCTCAGGGGTGCTCGGGCTTTCTCTTGCAAAAGCTCTGGGAACAGATTGTGAACATGTGACTTTAGCCGACTTATCCACAGAGGCTCTTTCACTCACTGAGGAGAACGCAAAATCACTTGGAGTCGAGGCTGAAATCGTCCAGAGCAATCTCTTCCTCGGACTCAGCGGCACCTTTGACCTCATCATCGCCAACCTCCCCTATGTGGCAGAAAGCGAGCGCGAGACGATCTCCGAGGAGGTGAAACACGACCCCGAGATGGCCCTCTTCAGCGGGACCGATGGCCTCGATCTCCTCCGCCTTTTCTGCGCCCAGTGCGATGATTTCCTCAACCCCGGCGGCGTGATCGCGCTCGAGGTCGGCTACGACCAAGGCCAAGCGGTCTGCGACTTACTTACCGAGGCCGGCTTTACCGATGTCTCCCTCTCGAAAGACCTCTGCGACATCGCCCGCTTTCCCCTTGCACGAAAGGCTTAAACCAGTCACTTCATTCCTCCCTCTCCCAACAACTTCTATGGACAAACTCATCGTTCACGGCGGAAATCAACTTTCCGGCAGCATCAACATCTCAGGCTCTAAGAATGCCTCCCTTCCCATTCTCGCCGCCTCCCTCCTCACGGATGAAAAGGTAACCATCTCAAACGTCCCAGACGTCTCCGATACGAACTACATGCTGCAGATCCTCTCCGCCCTCGGCGCAGAGGTAGAGCGCTTCAGTGGCCGCTTCAATATCGAAGCCAAGTCTGTCCTCACCGGTGCTCCCTACGATCTTGTGCGCAAGATGCGTGCTTCGATTTGTGTCATGGGTCCCCTTCTCGCCCGCCTCGGCGAAACTCGTGTCTCCATGCCAGGCGGCTGCGTCATCGGCGACCGCCCCATCGACCTTCACCTCAAAGGACTCGAAGCCCTCGGCGCCACCGTCGAGATGGATGGCGGCGACATGGTCGTCTCTGCTCCCAATGGCCTCGTAGGCACTGAGATCGATCTCCGCGGCAAGCACGGCCCGACCGTCCTCGGCACGGATAACGTCATGATGGCCGCGACTTTGGCAAAGGGCACCACCGTCATCAACTCCGCCGCCTGTGAGCCGGAAGTGGTCGACCTCGCAAACTTTCTCATTTCCATGGGCGCTAAAATCACCGGCGCAGGCACTCGGAGCATCACCATCGAGGGAGTCGAGAAACTCCACGGCACCACTTGGAACGTCATTCCTGACCGCATCGAGGCCGGCACCTTCATGATTGCCGGAGCAATGGCCGCAGGCCCTGAGGGCATCACGCTCAATCGCGTCAACCGCCCCCACCTCGCCGTCATCACCGAAAAAATCGAAGAAGCCGGTCACGCCTGCAATTTCTCAAATGACGACACCAGCGTCACCATCATCCCCGGTGAGGCTCCACAAGGCTGTGAGATCATGACGAATCCTTTCCCGCAGTTTCCTACCGACATGCAGGCGCAGTTCACCGCCATGTTTGCCACCACCCCAGGCATTAGCATTGTTGAGGACACCATTTACCCGCAGCGCTTCATGCACTGCTCGGAGATGAAGCGCATGGGTGCAGATGTAAACGTCGATAACGGCCGAGCCATCATCAAAGGCGTCGAAAAGCTCAGCGCGGCCCCCGTCATGGCCTCAGACCTCAGAGCATCCGCCGCTCTCGTCCTCGCCGGACTCACCGCCGAGGGCAGCACACACATCAGCCGCCTTTATCACATCGACCGTGGCTACGAGCACATCGATGACAAACTCCTCCAACTCGGCGCTAAAGTCGAGCGGGTGCCGGAGTAAAAACTCTTTTCCCATGGCCCAAAAACCCTTCCAAGTCGCAATCGTTGGACGTCCCAACGTCGGCAAATCCGCTCTCTTTAATCGCCTTGCCGGACGCCGTATCGCCATCGTGCATGATCGCCCCGGCGTGACGCGCGATCGCATCGCCGCGCCTTGTGATCTTCTCGAGACTCCCTGCGAACTCATCGACACCGGAGGAATCGGAGCCGCACTCGATGACGAGTTCTCCAAACAGGTCACTATCGAGGCCCGCATCGCGATGGACTCCTGCGACCTCATCCTCTTCATCGTGGATGCTCGTGAAGGGATCAACCCTATCGATGAACTCGTCGCAAACCTTCTCCGCCGCGCTAAGTGCAAGGTCCTCCTTGTGATGAACAAGGCTGACCACATCGAGCAAGAGCTCATCAGCGGCGACTTTGCCCACCTCGGCTTCGGCGAAGGCCTCCCCACCTCAGCTGAGCACGGCCGAGGGATCGATGACCTCGTCCACACCATGGAAGAGAATCTTTCCCAGCTTAAAGCAAAGGAAGAGGAGCAAACCGAAGACCTCGGCATCGGCTTGAAAATTGCCGTCGTAGGCAAGCCCAATGCCGGTAAGTCCTCGCTCATCAATGCCATTCTCGAAGACGAGCGCACCATCGTTTCCGATGTCGCCGGCACCACCCGTGACGCGGTCGATATCCCCTACATTTGGAAGGGTGAGAAGCACAACATCATCGACACCGCCGGTCTCCGTAAGCGCTCTAGCGTGGACGACTCAATCGAGGTCTTCTCAGCCATGCGCGCAGAGCGCTCGATCCGCCGCGCCGACATTTGCCTCCTCGTCGTTGACCTCAATGCCGGAGTCTCCGCACAGGATCGCAAGATTGCCCGCATGATCCAGGACGAGCAAAAGCCCTGCCTCATCATCGCCAACAAGTTCGACCTCTACCACCCGGGAGCCAATAAAACGGCGAGATTGGAAGAAGCAGAGACCCACCTCCGCAACGAACTCTTTTTCCTCTCCTACGCGCCCTTCATCTGCGTCTCCGCCCAGCGCGGCGAGCAGATCCAGCACGTCTTCAAGAACATCGAGAAGATCCGCAAGGAAGCGCAAAACACCATCGGCACCGGCCAGCTGAACCGCATCTTCCAAGATGCCTTCATCAAGAACCCGCCACCCGAGCACAAGCGCCACCGCAAGCGCCTTAAGCTCTTCTATGCCACCACGGCAGTGAATGACCGCTACCGTGCGATCCCGGTCCCAGAATACATTCTTTTCGTGAACGATAAGAAATTCGTCGTTGAGTCCTTCCAGAACTACCTCGTCAACGTCGTCAAGGCCAAGCACCCCACCGCGGGACTTCCCATTCCTTTATCCTTCCGTTCTCGATCACAATCAGACAGAACTTAGGAAACGATGGCCCAACTCGAAGTTAAAGACCTCACCACCCGCTTCCACACGCGCAACGGCATCGTCCACGCCGTGGAAAAAGTTTCCTTCTCTCTCGAAAAAGGCGAGACCCTCGGGATCGTCGGCGAGTCAGGCTCAGGAAAATCTGTCACCTGTTACTCCCTGCTGAACCTCATCCCTCAGCCTCCGGGAAAAATCCACGCAGGCACCGCCATGTTCGATGGCATGGACCTCCTCTCCCTCTCGGAGAAAAAGATGCGCGCCATCCGAGGCAAGCGCGTCTCGATGATCTTCCAGGATCCCATGACATCGCTGAATCCTTATCTCAAAATTTCCCAACAGCTCACTGAGCCTTTGGAAATCCATGAGGGCATGAAAGGAAAGCCCGCCCTTCATCGCGCCATCCAGTCGCTTGAAGAAGTCGGCATTCCCGAGGCACATAAGCGCATCCATTCCTACCCACACGAATTCTCCGGCGGCATGCGCCAGCGCGTCATGATCGCCATGGCCCTCATCACCAAGCCTGAGATCCTCATCGCAGACGAGCCCACCACCGCGCTCGATGTCACCGTGCAGAAGCAGGTTCTCGATCTCATCAAAGATCGCCAAAACGACCTCGGCACCTCCGTCGTCCTCATCACGCACGACCTCGGCGTCGTCTCGCAAGCCTGCGATAAAGTGAACGTCATGTATGCCGGACGCATCGTCGAATCAGCAGGCGCCGACACCCTTTTCCGCAGCCCCAAGCATGCCTACACCCGTGCGCTGCTCAAGAGTATCCCCGCTATGCAGTCAAAAGGCGAAACTCTCTACACCATCCCCGGTATCCCGCCCGACCTCTCGACCGAGCCAAGTGCCTGCTCCTTCAAACCAAGGAACACCCTCGGCGCCTCAGACCTCTGCCTCACCGACCGCGCTCCAGAGCTCGCCGAGCTCGATCCCGGCCACTTCGTCCAGCAATGCCCCGGCTGCCTCGCTGGCGAGCGCCTTGCAGTAGAAGCTTAAGAACGAGCACTCAGAATCTCCGCAGCCACTCTACGTGCTGCGAGATCTGCCTCTACCACCACTTCTAGCACTTGAGAGTCGACGTGCTCCACGCGTGCCATCGTCTCCTCTACCACTTCCCAGATTCCCGGAAAGCCAAGCTGGCGCTTGCGGAAGGCTTCATTCGCCACCTCGTTCGCCGCATTAAGAACTCCGGGTAAGGTTCCACCCTTTTCCCCCGCCTGCCGCGCGAGATTGATGGCAGGAAAATCATCTACTCGTGGCGCTTCAAAATCGAGCTTCGCGAGCGTCGGAAAATCCAGTGGCTTGAGTTTGTTCGCGAGACGCTGAGGCCAGACCACTGCATATTGGATCGGGAAGCACATATCCGTCGTGCTCATTTGCGCGAGGATGCTTCCATCAATAAATTCCACCATCGAGTGCACGATGCTCTGCGGGTGCACCACGACATCGATGCGCTCCATCGGGATATCGAAGAGCCAGCGCGCCTCGATCATCTCCAAGCCTTTGTTAAAAAGAGTCGCAGAATCGATCGTAATCTTCTGCCCCATCTCCCAAGTCGGGTGCTTCAGCGCATCTTCCAGCTTCACATCGATTAACCTCTCTTTCGGCAGCGTCCGGAAAGGCCCACCCGAAGCGGTAACAATCAATCTGCTGACCTCTTCCGGTCCGCCACGATGACCTTCCAAGCATTGGAAAATCGCATTATGCTCACTATCGACCGGTAAAATGGCGACCCCTTTTTCACGAGCCGCATTCATCACCACCTCGCCCGCCATCACGAGAATTTCCTTACTGGCAACGGCGATGTCACAGCCGAGTTCGATGGCCGCCAGAGTCGGTCGTAATCCACCCACTCCTACAATCGCCACCAGAACCAAATCAGGGCGTGTCGCTTCGATCAAATCCGTCAGCCCCTGCTCACCTGAGTAAACCTTTCTCCCTGCTCCCTCAAGCTCGCTCACACGCGACTCATCCGCGAGGCAGAGCTGACTCACGCCGAACTCCTTAGCCTGCTCATCGAGCTCTTCAACACGCGTTCCCGCGGCCAGCCCCACAATCTCCATCCGATCCGGAATCTGGCGAGCCACCGTCAAGGCGCTCGTCCCGATCGATCCCGTGGATCCTAAAATAACAACTCGTTTGCGCATCAAATCAGCCCCGTCAGGGTGAGGTAGAAATAAAGCACTGGCGCGGCAAAGCAAAGGCTATCAATCAAATCCAAAATTCCGCCAATCCCTGGCATCCAGCTCCCCGAGTCCTTCACTTCTAAGCTCCGCTTCAGCACCGACTCCGCAAGATCTCCTGCCACCGCTGAGAGCGCCATCAGCACACCAATGATCCCCACATGAAGCGGTGGAATCCAAGCCAGTGAGTCTCCTGCCAATGCCCACACCCCCCAAGCTCCCAGCTGGGCAAAGAAATGAGCCCCAAAGAAACCCTCCCACGTCTTCGCCGGGCTCAGATGCGGAGCCATCTTATTCTTCCCGATCAGCGAACCCGTGATGTAAGCTCCCATGTCAGTAAACTTTGCCGAAGCGCACATCATCAGAATGAGCCAAGCGCCGGCTGCAATCGCCTCCGGCAGAAAAAGAACGCGCAGCATGAAGACGCCAAACAGAATCGGCACGTAAAGATAGGCAATGAGAGAATCGCCCACCGCGTCGACACTATCGCGGCCATTGATGCCATTCCGGAAGCGCCAGCAAAAGGCCCCTAAAATCGTCACCACGAGCCCCATCATCTCCCAGTCGTATCCCGGCCGATCCAGCGAGCCATTCACCAACCCGACACCGAGCGAGAGAGCCACTACCAATCCGGCAATCAATCCTAGATTGCGACACCCTCCTCCCGGACTCTCCCCAAAGAGAGACTTAAACTCTCCTGCCCCCGTAATCGTCAAAAAGGCGATCAAACCAAAGAAGGCCCAAGGCGCACCCGAGACAAACACTGCGGTCACGATCGCCCAGATAATCAGGGTGCTCGTGAGGCGGGCCCGGAAGACCGCTGCTTTAGACTTAGAAGGAGATGCTGCGCTCATCGCAGCCATGCAATCGACTCGCTTGCACAACCGCAATGACAATCAGTTGAAAAAAATCTGCAACTCTTCGAATCCCCCGCAGTTACATCGTGCGTCAAAGGGAAAGCCATTCCGGCTCCCCCCCCACAAAATTCCAAGAATCATGAAAACTACAATTACTACGATCGCTGCAGTCATCGCAACTTCACTCCTCGCTCACGCCGAGCCAGCTGAAGGAAAAGAAAAAGGAAAAGGAAAAGGCCCACGCGGAGAGCGCGAAGTCCCTGCTGAAATCCTCGCTAAGTTCGATAAGGACGGTGACGGCAAACTCAGCCCAGAAGAGCGCAAAGCTGCAGGCGAAGCCCGTAAAGCTGAAATCCTCGCTAAATTCGATAAGGACGGCGATGGCAAGCTCAACGAAGAAGAGCGCAAAGCTGCCACGGAAGCTCGCAAAGCTGAAATGATGGCCAAGTATGACACCGACGGTGACGGCGAGCTCAGCGAAACTGAGAAAGCAGCCATGCCTAAGCGTGGTCGCGGCCCAAGCAAAGGCGGCAAAGGTAAAGGCGACAAGGGTGGCAAAGGCGGAAAGGGTAAGAAAAAAGCCGAGTAAGCTCTCTCCCCTATTTGTTTATCTCCCAAAGACAGGCCGAAAAGCCTGTCTTTTTTTTGTGCCACGGCGCAATCGTAGGACAGGCCATCCTGATTGCATTCCCCGCCCGTAACCAAGAAAGGAGCCGTGGCGCCCTCGCCGCTTCGGACGGCAGGCTCGGCGGAGACTCGGTTGCGGGGCGCGGTTGATAAGTGGCGAGGCGCCACGGCTCCTTTCTTGGTTACGGGCGGGAAAGAGAACCGAGACGGTTATCCTACACATAAAAAAGGCAGCCCTTTCGAGCTGCCTTTTGAAAATTAGGATCAGAGGAAGAATTACTTCTTCTTTTTCTCTTCTTCGCGCTCCTTGGCATCTGCGATGACCTTCTCGGAGATGTTCCGTGGGCACGCTGCGTAGTGCTCGAACTCCATGGAGAACTGACCACGACCAGAAGTCATGGTGCGGAGGTCACCGATGTAGCCAAACATCTCAGAAAGAGGTGCCTGAGCCTTGATGCGAACACCACCGGAAGCAGCGTCCTGTGACTGGACCATGCCGCGGCGACGGTTCAGGTCACCGATGACATCACCGATGTGATCTTCTGGAGTGAAGACGTCGAGCTTCATGATCGGCTCGAGAATCTGTGCACCGGCCTTAGGCACGGACTGACGGTAAGCTGCGCGCGCTGCGATCTCGAAGGCCACGGCCGAGGAGTCCACTGCGTGGAACGCACCATCGGTAAGCGCCACTTTGAAGTCCAAACAAGGATAGCCAGCAAGCACACCCTTCACGAGTGAGGTCTTGAAGCCCTTCTCCACTGCGGACCAGAATTCCTTAGGAACGTTACCACCGACAACCGTGGACTCGAACTGGAAACCTTCACCCGGCTCAAGCGGAGTGAGGGTGTAGTCGATCTTAGCGAACTGACCGGAACCACCAGACTGCTTCTTGTGAGTGTAGCTGTCCTCGAGCTCCTTGGTGATGGTCTCGCGGTAAGCAACCTGAGGCGCTCCTACGATCACTTCCACCTTGTGAGTTCTCTTGAGAATATCGACTTTAATATCGAGGTGAAGCTCACC
>JALZWA010000274.1 GCA_023299815.1 Akkermansiaceae bacterium | reverse complement strand
GTCACGGAATACTTTTTCGCGCAGCGGGGGCACTGGATTGAGATCGCCTCGTCTTCTCCGAAGAGTTCTTCCGGCTTGTCGCGCCAAGCGCTGAGGACGGGGAGGATTCTCTCTAAGGTGCAGCCGCAGTTGAAGCGGAAGCGGCGGGTCTCGAGAACTTTGTGCGGAGCGGTGTCGGTGATCGTTTCGAGTTCTTCGGCGGTGACTTGGGCGAACCATTCTTCATCGAAGTCGGGTTGGGCCGCAACCATGGCGAAGGTGTCGCCTGAAAGAGCGAAAACCTTTCCTGGGCGCTGCTCGGATTGATCGTAGAAGTGCTGAACCCAGTTCAGTGGTGAAGATGTCTCGACCTCGACAGTAGAAAGCTGAGGCTCGGCACCGGGCCGGGTGGTCTGGGAGTAAAGGAAGTTACGATCCGGCTCGCGCACGTCCTTTGTGAAAAGGCGGCCCGTGATGTATTCGCTGGTCGATGACCCAGTGGCGAAGAAGTTCGCCCGTGGCGCGCGCAGGTTCGCGGTCCATGCGATGGTCTCCGCCCAGGGCCTCGCGGTGAGGTGCAGGGTGAGGGAGGCGATCATCTGCTTCAGGGTGGTGTCGAGCCCTTCGGGGTGCCGTTCCTTGATATCCATGAGATGGATGTAGTAGTCCGTGAAGATCGGGCTGAAGTCCGCGCGCAGAAGCAGGCAGTTCTTCTCGCGGAGAAAGATCGACTCGACGGTGGTGAATTCTTCGACAGGTTCCATGATCGTAGTTTATGAAAGAGGGCGGTTGGCAAGACGTTCGCGAGCGATGGCGAGGTAGGATTCATCGATCTCAAATCCGGTGAAGGAGTCGATCTCGAGATCCCGAGCCGCCAAGGCCGAGGTGCCGATGCCGATGAATGGGTCCATCAGATGAGCCGTTTCGTCAAGCCCATGTAGCGTCACGCACTGCTTCACGAGCCCGACAGGGAAGGCGGCGGGGTGAGGGCGCTCTTTATCGCGGGACTTGATTGTGTCGTAGGGGATGAACCAGGTGTTGCCGCGGCAGCGCTTATCGATGCCTTCCGTGGTCTTCCAGCGGTTCACGTTTTGCTTATCGGCATATTCCACGCCTGCAGCACGGCGATGGAGAGGGACGCTGCCCGTCTTGGTGAGGTGGAAGACGTATTCGTGGCAGTCGTTGACGAAGCGCTTGGATTGCACCGGCTTAAAGTGGCCCACCGAGTGCGTCTCGCCTGTGCGGGTCTCGACGCTGATCGATTTGACCCAGTGAAAGGTATTCTGCAGGTGAAAAAGGGGATCCTCTCCGGCGAGTGCGAGCAGGAGTTGATGAGGAAGCAGGGGATTCTTGGGAACGGCTCCGACGTTGAGAAAAAAAGAGGCCTCATCCTTCATCACGCGCCTCACTTCCCTGGCCCACTCGCGGCACCAGCCGAGGAAATCTTTCCGATCACTGCTGTCATCGTAAGTCCCGTAGTCGATCCCGATGTTATAAGGGGGCGAGGTCACCACGACATCGACGCACTCATCCGCCATGGCTTTCATGCCTTCGAGGCAGTCTTGCTGGTGGAGATCGATCACAGAGAGGACTCTCAGGCAGTCCGATGAGTGGGGGGAGTAAAAAAATTCAAACAGTCGCTTGAAAAATCGCAAATCGCATTTAAACACTTGTTTGAATCTCATGAGCACTCCCGCTTCTCCCGAACTCGCTGGCACCAAGAAGGCGCTGGTGGAAGCGGCGACCTCGCTCTTCGCCGAGCACGGCTTCGACTCGGTCTCGCTGCGCGATATCACGGGACGGGCGGAGGCGAATGTCGCTTCGGTGAAATATCACTTTGGTTCCAAGGAGGCCCTCATGGATGCGGTGGTGGAGGAAATGATCGGGCCGGTGAATGCGGAGCGGCTTTTGCGACTGGGCGAGCTGAGCGAGCCCTCCGTGCGTGACCTTCTCCGCGCGTTTCACGAGCCGCTGCTCTCACGGGTAAAAGGGAGCGATCTCAGTGAGCAACTTTTCTGTAAGTTGATGGGCCGTCTCATGGGCGAGCGGCCCTATCAGTTTCCACCGAAGGTGATGGCGCAGTTTCGCCGCGTCGCGAAGGGCTTCGTGCCCGCCTTCCAAGAAGCGCTTCCGCACCTCACGACGCGCGACATTTTTTGGAACATCCATTTCTCTTTCGGAGTCGTCTCGACCACGCTGATGCACGGGGATCTTTTGAAAAAGATCTCGGAGGGAGCGGTCGGGGCCGAGGAGTTAGATCTTACCATGGAGCGCGTCATCGATTTTTGCGAAGCGGGATTTAAACAAGGAGGCAACGCATGAAATTACTCAGCACTTCACTCGCGATCCTTCTCGTAGGTTGCTCGGTTTCTGTTCCTGGATCTCGGATGGGGGATGTCGAAAAAAATGCCCCCGAGCGCTGGTCTGCCACTCCGGAAGCTCGGAGCGGAATCGATACCCGCTGGGTGAGTCGCATCGGCGGAAGACGGGCGACCTCGCTGGTCAATGAAGCCTTTTCCGCAAACCCGGACATGCGGGTGGCGGCAGAGCGGGTGAATCGCGCGGCCGCTGCTTCTCGGACGGCGGGCGCAGCGCTGAAGCCTACGATCGAGGCGGGGCTGAATGGGTCTCGCAGGAAGCAGGTTTTCGTCGGCTTCCCCTTCGGCGATGGTGGTGTGCCATCGTCGATTTCTAATACTTATGGAGCGGGTCTCACTGCGAGCTGGGAGCCAGATATCTGGGGCTTTGCAAGAGCGGGGCAGGCTTCGCAAATTGCGGATGCACAGGCCGAGGGGCAGAATTACCGAGCTGCGCGGGCTTCGCTCGCGGCTCAGGTGCTGCGCGCGTGGCTGGCGCTGGCTGAGTCGAACGAGCAGATCGCGCTCGCTGAGAAATCGACGGAACTTTTTCAGAAGACGATGGAGATTGTGCGAGATCGCTTCACGAGTGCGCTCTCTGAAGAGGGAGGTTCCGCTGCGCAATTCCGGCTTGCCGAGAGTGAGTTTGAGACAAGCAAGGCGACCCTTGCGCTGCGTCAGGGTGAGCGTGAGCAGGCGATCCGTCAGCTAGAGCTCCTTCTCGGGCGCTATCCGGCGGGAGCGATTGAGTCTTCCGATCAGCTGCCCAAGGTCCCTGCGATGCCGCCCGCTGGGCTTCCTTCCGAGCTTCTTCTACGGCGGCCTGATATCTTGGCTTCCGAGCGCCAGTTTGCTTCTTCCGGGAGTCTGTTGAAGCAGGGGAAGCTCGCTTTTTATCCCAGCATTGCCATCACCGCGACTGGGGGGACGACGACGGATTCCTTGAGCGATGTTTTGAATTCAGACTTCGGGGTGTGGTCGCTCGCAGGTGCACTGACTCAGCCGATCTGGGCAGGGGGCGCGCTGCGCTCGGAATATTCCCGCTTGAAGGCGGATGACCGCGCCGCGCTGGCTGCGCTTCAGGCGACGGTGATGAATGCCTTTGGAGAGGTCGAGCAGGCTCTCGTGGCGGACCGCTTTTTAGCGAAGCGCGAGAAGGCGATCTCGGCTGCACTCGTCAGCGCGAGCGAGGCTGCGGAAGCGGCAAACCATGACTATGCAGGGGGCACGGGCGATGCGCTCACGCTCATCACCGCGCAGTCTAACCGAATCACTCTCGCCTCTCAGCTCGTCACGCTGCACCGCCTCCGTCTTGATAACCGCGTCAGCCTCCACCTCGCACTGGGCGGGGACTACCGCGCAGGAAAATAATCTCCCATGAAACCAGTCGTTTTTATCACTCTTATCGCCATCCTCGTGATCGGCTTCGTCACTTATGGGCTGATCGAATTTTTAAAAGAGAATGCGCCCGTTGCTGAAAAAAAGGAGGCCGAAATATCAATTCAAGTTGTCGAGGTCAGTGTGGTGAATGGTGGGGATATTGATCTCGCTCTCACCAGCGAGGGCCTTGTTTCACCCCGTCGTGACACCGTTCTCACCGCTGAGGTGACGGGCCGCATCACCTTTGTGGATCCGCGCTTTGTGGTGGGGGGCACCTTTCAAACAGACGAGGTCATCCTCCGGCTTGATGAGGTGAATTACCGCGCTGCGGTAGCGCAAGCCGAGGCGAATGTGGCGGATGCTCAGCTCACCGTGAAGCAGGAGGTGGCGAGGGGAGAGCAGGCCGCGCGCGACTGGCGCAAGATCGGGAATGGCCAGCCTGCGAGCGAGATGGTCCTGCGGGTTCCTTATTTAAAGACCGCTCGTGCTCGACTCGCTTCTGCGGAAGCGCTGCTGGAAAAGGCGGAGGAGGATCTCCGCCGCACAAGCATCCGCGCGCCTTTTGATTGTCGAGTGAGTGAGGCGCTGCTCGATCTTGGTGCTACGGTGGTCACGGGAACTCAGCTTGGGGAAGTCTATGACACTGCGGGATTCGAGGTGCGGCTGCCCTTTTCGCTCAGCGATTTTTCCCAGCTTCCTGAGGAGGGAAAGGTGACCGTCTCTGCGACGCTCGGAGGGGATGAGCACATCTGGAATGCTAAGATCACGCGTAATGAGGGCGGAATTGATCGCACCACGCTTTCGGCTTTTGTGATCGCCGAGGTGGAGCGGAATCCTGAAGCGCCTCAGGGCTTCGAGACGCCGCTTCCGGGGATGTTTGTCCGCGCAAAGGTGACGGGGGCTAAGCTCAGCGGAGTGATCTCGGTTCCTCGCAGCGCGGTTCGTGGGCGAGACCAGATCGCGGTTCTTAATGCGGAGGATGAGCTGGAGTTCCGCAGCCTGAAAATTCGCCGAAGTTCAGCTGAGTTCGTTTATGCGACGGAGGGGGTTTCGGCAGGTGAGCGCGTCATTCTTACGAAGCTGGAGCTCCCCGTCGAGGGCATGAAGCTCTCGCCTGCTCCTGAAACTCCCGACAGTCCTTAAGCGATGGAAAAAGCGATTAAATGGTTCAGCAGTAACCACGTAGCGGCGAACTTCCTCATGCTCGCTGTCATCGTAGCGGGCTTTTCGACGTGGTTTCAGCTGCGCAAGGAGATCTTCCCTGAGACCTCGTTCGATGCCGTGGTGGTCAGCGTCCCTTACCCAAATGCCACGCCGGAAGAGGTCACGAATGGCGTCAATATTCCCATGGAAGAGGCCATCGCGGATGTCGAGGGAATCAAGCGCATGACTTCCAGCGCGAGCCGAAATGCGGGCTCGCTCACGGTCGAGGTCGATACCGGCTACGAGACGCGTGATGTCATGGATGACGTGAAGACGAAGATCGATGCGATCGATAACTTCGCCGAAAATGCCGAGCGTCCCATCCTGGAAGAACTCATCGTGAATCGCCAGATCATGAGCATCGCGATCAGTGCTGATACCGATGAGGCGAGCCTCCGTGAATATGCCGAGACGATCCGTGATGGTCTTTTAAATTACGAGGTCAAAGAGCCTAAAAAATTTAGAGACAAGATCAAAAGATTCGGTGTGGTTGGTTTTATTCAGCGCTCACTCAAAGGCGCTCCTGAAATCAAGAAAGTCGAGCTTGCCTCGGTGCGGCCTTTTGAAATCTCGATCGAGGTTCCGGAAGACAATCTCCGC
>JALZWA010000273.1 GCA_023299815.1 Akkermansiaceae bacterium | reverse complement strand
GCACGTGCTTGCTCGCGGGTTGATTCGCTGGCGGCGAAGCTTTCGACGACGGCGGTTACGATTTTTTCGACGGTGGCGGAATCATCGTGGAAGGCGGTGACTTGGATGAAGTCTGTGCCCTTTAGGGGGGTGACTTGGAGGGAGGATTTGATGAGGTCTGGGGGGACTGCGCAGCTTGTGGAGGCGGCTTTGAGGATTTTGGGGCTGGTGATCTCTGCGAGGGGATCTGGGGGAGATGCAGATTTGATGAAAAGAGAGGGATGAACCTGAATAATGATCTGGCTTTGGTAGTCGCCGGATGGGCGGGAGTCACAGGAGGTGAGGAGGAGAAGGGAGAAGGGAGATGAGGGCGAGGATGCGGGGGATCACAATGATTGTTTAGTTGTCTTAATTAGTTTCCTGAGGTGGGTATTTGTTCAATCTTGGTTGGGGGAGGTTTTTGGAAGAGGGGATTTTTTACACAGATTTTAAAGGATTGGATCCGGATGACACAGATTTCTCTTGGGTTGGGGGGAGGAGTGACAAGCCGGGAGAAAAATCTGTGTAATTTGCGTAAATGAAACGTGTTAGCTGGTTTGGAGGAATCTGTGTGAAAGCTCTGGAGGGAGATTTTTGCGCAGATTTTTAAGGATGGGATTTTGATTGCGCGGATTTTTTGGAGGTTGTGGGACGTGGTTGATAAGTGGCGAGGCGCCACGACTCCTTTGTGCTGCTCGCTTTTTTCTGGAGGGCACTTCGCTCTCGCGCTCTTACGGGGATGACTTAGAGTGCGGATGTGACTTTTGGCGGATTTATTTTAAAGGGTGTGCGGCATTATAAGGCGGCTTATCTGGGGGTGCTTGCGGGTGCGGCGGTGGGTTCGATGGTGCTGCTGGGGGCGCTGATGGCGGGGGACTCGGTGAAGGGGAGTCTGGAGGAGGCGGCGGCGCTGCGGACGGGGCAGGTGGAGGAGGTCTTTGCGGGTGGTGAGCGGTTTTTTAGCGATTCGCTGGCTGAGCGGACGGGTGGGGCGACGATGCTTTATCTGAAGGGGCAGGTGAATGTGGGGGATCGTGCGGAGGGGCAGGTGCAGGTGATGGGGGTGGAGGAGAGTTTCTGGGGCTTTGCGCCGGAGCCTACGAAGGGGCTGCTGGGAACGGATGAGGAGGCGGTGGGGGTGAGCGAGCAGCTGGCAAGGGCGCTTGATCTTGAGGTGGGGTCTCAGGTGGTGGTGCGGCTTCAGAAGCCGGGTCTTCTTTCGCGGGACGCGCCGCTTTCGGGCGAGGGTGAGTCGGTGACGGCGATTCGGGGGAAGGTGGCTTGGGTGGTGAGGGATGATCAGTTTGGGCGGTTTAGTCTGGAGGGGACGCAGGTGGCTCCGTCGTCGGTTTTTTTCCCGCTGGGCCGTTTGCAGAAGGCGCTGGAGCTGGAGGAGAAGGCGAACTTGCTGCTTCTGCCTGAGGGGGTGGATTTTGATAAGAAGGCGCTGCGGTTTGAGGATTATGGCTTGTCTCTCAAGGGGGTGCTTGGTGGCTTCGCGATTCGGTCATCTAGGATTTTCATTTCACCGGAGGTGGAGGAGGCGATTGGGCAAGCGGTGAAGGTCCGGCCGGTGCTGACTTATCTGGTGAACACGGTGGCGACGGAGGTAGGAGAGACGCCTTATTCGATGGTGACTGCGGTGGATCCGGGGGGGACTTATTTTCTGCCAAAGGATCTGAAGGATGATGAGATCGTGATCAATGAGTGGCTGTCTAAGGATCTGAGTGCGGGGCCGGGGGATGAGATGACTCTGGATTATTTTGTGGTGGAGGCGGGGAGCAAGTTGGTGGAGCGGAGATCTGTGTTCACGGTGAAGGCGGTGGTGCCGATGGAGGGGGAGGCGGCAGACCAGCGGTGGATGCCAGATTTTCCGGGGGTTGCTGATGTGAAAAGTGCGCGTGATTGGTCGCCAGGGCTGCCGCTGGATCTGAAGCGGATTCGGGATAAGGATGATGATTATTGGGAGAAATATAAGGGGACTCCGAAGGCTTTTGTGACGGTGGCTGCGGGTGAGAAGATGTGGAAGAATCGCTGGGGGAAGGTGACGGGTTTGAGAACGGGGCCAGAGAAGAAAAGTGAAATGGAGTGGATGATTCTGGATCAGTTGACGCCGGAAATTGCGGGGATGAAGTTGCGTGATTTTAAGGGGCAGGCGGCGGCTGCGGCGAAGTCGCCGGTGGACTTTGGGATGCTTTTTATCTCGATGAGTTTTTTCCTGATCATCGCGGCGATCGCGCTGGTGGTGATGCTCTTTAACTTCAATGTGCAGCAGCGGACGAGCGAGAGTGGGCTGCTGGCGGCGGTGGGGGTGCCGGCGAAGAAGATTGGTTATTGGAAAATGGGGGAGGCCTTTTTTATTATTCTTTTTGGCAATCTCATCGGGGCGGTGCTTGCGGTGGGATTCTGCCTGATTGTGCTGAAGGTGATTGGTTCGATCTGGGGGGGAGCGGGGAGTAGTTTTTCGTTTCATGTAGGGGTGGGGACTTTCTTTACCGGCTTTATGGCGTTCTTAGAGATTACGCTTCTTTCGGTGTGGTTCTCGCTCTGGCGGCAGTCGAAGCGGAGCGCGAGTGTGCGGCTGGCGAGTGGGGCGGCGGAGGAAGCGGGGCATGGGAGCCGCTGGACTTGGGTCTTTCTTGGGCTGGGGGTTTTGATGGTGCTGGGCGCGGTTGGGATGGGGGTTGCGGTGGGGCCGCAGGGGGCATTTTTCCTGGGGGGATTCGGGTTTCTTCTGCTGGGGCTGGGGATTTTTAGGCGGGTGATGGGGAAGGCGACTTCGCTTGCAGATCTGAGTGGGAATGCGCTGGCGAGGGTGAATCTGAGTCGGCGCTCTTCGCGGAGTGTGACGGTGGTGGGGATTCTTGCGGCGGGGGTTTTCTTGGTGCTTTCGGTGACGGCTTTTCGGAAAAATGATGGCGGTGATTGGGAGAAGCTGAGCAGTGGGGCGGGTGGATTCGCGTGGTGGGTGGAGACGACCAATCCGGTGAATCGTCCGGCGGATGCGGAGGGTGAGGTGGCTTGGTTCGGGTTGCCTAAAGAGGGGGTTGTGCCTTTCCGGGTGGGGTCAGGTGATAGCGTGGATTGTTTTAATCTTAATTCGACGAGTCGCCCGCGTCTGCTGGGGGTGGACCCGGCGCGCTTGGAGGGCCATTTTAAAACGGATGCGGCTTGGAGTGCGCTGGCGGAGGGGGATGAGGTGCGGGCTTTTGTCGATGAGACGACGATGATGTGGGTGCTTAAGATGAAGGTGGGCGATGTGCTGACTTATGAGGATGAGCTCGGCCAACCCTTCGAGGTGCGGCTTGCGGGGGTGGTGAAGGATTCTATTTTCCAAGGGAGCGTGATCATCGATGAGGCGGATCTGTTAGAAAAGTATCCTTCGGCTGGCGGCTACTCTCTTTTCCTCGTGGAAGACGCGGGGGCTAAGGCGACGCTTCAGACTGCCACCTCGGATCTGGGAGGAAAGGTGACCTCGACTCAAGACCGCCTCGCCGCTTTTCATGAGGTGGAGAATACCTACATCGCGATCTTCCACGTCCTCGGCGGACTGGGGATGATTCTTGGGAGCATCGGGGTCGGGGTGGTGACGGCGCGGAACTTGGTCGAGCGTCGGAGTGAGTTCGAGATCCTGCGCGTCCTTGGCATCTCGCAAGAGGCGCGCAAGGGCATCGTGATGAAGGAGGTCGCCACCCTCATCGCCTGGGGCTTGGGTATCGGAGCCGTCTCATCGGCGCTCGCAGTGCTTCCGCTCTTGGGTGAAAAGGTGAGCTTTCTTGATCTCGGGTGGATGCTTGGCTTGCTCATCATCATGGGTGCGGTCGCTTGGCTGAGCGCGGTGCTTGCACGGGAGAAGTCAGGGGTTTTGGATGAGGGGCATCATTTTGACATTGTTTGACCAGAAGCAACAGGGGAGGATTTCACAAATGAAGAAGCTCTGGGATCCCATTGTCGAAACCGCGGAAGACGCCCAGCGGGTGGCGTCTCGCATGATCGATGACGGCGTGGCATTTTTCCGAGGTCACCTCGGCAAGATTCAGTTGTTCTCGGCATCGAATGCGGTGGTGGGAGCAGGGCACGAGGATCGCGATGAGCAGCACTATTTCCTCGTGCCGAATCGGGCGCTGGAGTGCGGCTATGCCCTGTATTCGATCCGAGTTCTGCCCGACGGAGTGGGGCCGGAGAATAATTTGCCAAAGGCGCGCGTCTTTCAAATCCCCTCCGAGGGTTCCGAGAATCGCTTGGCGGAATTGTTGATCGGAGAGCTGGAAGCGGAGTCTTTAAAAGGCGTCGATCTCGCCTCGCCCTTGGCCGATCGGCTAGAGGTGGTGGCGGAGGAAATTGATCGCCAATCGAATCTTCTCTCGGGTGGCTTGATTCTGGTGGGAGGAGTGATTGCCATCGCTAATCCTTTGCTCGGAATAGGCATCGCAGCAAAGGCTCTCATTCCCGGATTGGGATCGAAGTTGTCAGTGCACGGGATGAAGCACGTCTCAGATTGGTTTCGCGGGAGAAGGGAATCCTCGGTTAAAGAAGACGCCAAGAAAGACGCGCGCAAAGCGGTCTCGAAGGTCAAACCCGAGCTGCGGGTCAATGCGGTGCTGGGTCTGTTAGAGCGGGCCTTAAGCTCTGAGGACTGTGATCCCGGACTCGAGTCCCTCCGCCTCCTAGATGAGCACTCGCAGGCCGGTGACTATCGCTTGGGTGTGGAGGCCGTGACGGCCGTCTATCAGAAAGATGATTTAAAACGACTTCGCCCGGAGGTCCGTGATTGGCTGAAATCGCTCAACGTGGAAGGAGGCTCTCGATGAGCTTCCTAGCTGACGACGCGCAGGCCTATCTCATCGCGAAAGCGGTGGTGACTGAAGAGACCCCTTTCGGCCCGGATGTGCTTGTTTACAAGGTGGCGGGCAAGATGTTCGCGACGCTGGCCTTCGAGGATGAAGTGGGCCGCATGAATCTCAAATGTGACCCGGAGCGCGCGCTCGAACTCCGTGAGGAATGGGACGCGATCATGCCGGGCTGGCACATGAATAAAAAGCACTGGAACACTCTGATTCTCGATGGCTCTCTCTCCGCGTCGCTCGTCACGGAACTGATTGACGACTCCTACCAACTTGTCATTAAGGGAATGACGAAGTCCCAACTCGCCGCTTACCTCGATGCATCCTGAACTCCGCGAGCGACTCCCGATCGTCATCTTAATGGTGATCGTCATTTCAGCGACCTTCTACGATTGGACCGTCGGGCTCTCGTCTTGGGTGGCGGTGTCGAGCGAGATAACAAGCGCATGGGATCAGGCCCTAGCGGGAAATTTTTCCTCAGAGGTGCTCCGGACCCTGTGGTCGGTGATCGGGGCTAATTTGCTTCATGCCGATGGGCATCACCTTTTGGGAAACATGCTCCTTTTTTGGATCTTTGGCGCGGTCGTGTTAGAAATCGTGGGCTGGCGCTGGCTCGTCGCAATCGCCCTCGCCACTGGAGTCGGTGCGGTGGCCTGCCAGATCGCGATGGCTCCTCAGGGCTCGATGGTCGGCGCGAGCGGAATTGTGATGGGGTTCGAGGGTGCTTATCTGGGCCTCGCGGTGAAGCGTCCGCGCGGGAACACGCAAGTCTGGCCGATCGCGACTCCGGTGAGTCCGAGCCAGCTCGCGGCGGTGGGGGTCTTAGGGGTGGCGATGGATTTCATGGGTGTCACTGGACCAGATGTGACGAACATCGCCTACGGTGCGCACATTGGCGGTTTTGTGACGGGGATTCTGATGAGCTTGCTGAGGCGCGGGTAGTCCATCGTAGGATAATCCGCTTCGGTTGTCGTCCCCGCAGAGGATGGGCTTGGTAGAGGGCAGAGAGGACAACCGGGACGGATTATCCTACGATTGCGCTGCTCCTCAATTCGGGCTACTGGTTTCTTCATGAAAGCGATCTGTCTTTTTCTCCTCCTCGCCGCTAGCAGCCTCTTCGCGGGTGAGTCCATCACTGCGGGAAACTTTGTCTTCACTCCGGAGAAGCCTTGGGTGGTTCAGGATAGCCCGAGCCACATGCTCAAAGGGGTTGCGCAGTATGGTGAAAAGGGACCACTTTTGAAATTCTACCACTTCGGCACCGGCCAGGGCGGGGGAGTCGAGGCGAACATTACGCGCTGGAAAAAGCAGTTTGAGGGCGAGGTGAAGGTCACACCTGAGACACTCACTTACGATAAGCAGGAAGTGGCGATCGTCACGATGGAGGGCACCTTTCTTGACGGCGCGATCATGGCTCGTAAGACGGCTAAGGAAGGTTACCTCCTTCTCGGTGCGATCATCCCGCATGCCACTGGCGATGTCTTTCTCAAGATGACCGGCCCCAAAGCTGAGATGGAAAAATCCAAGGCCGATTTCAAGAAGCTCGTGGCGAGTGCTTTTGCGGAAGAAAAATGATCCTGCTCGTATCACGAAATTCACTTGCTAAAGTCGGCGAATGACCAATCGCCGCCTCTTTCTGACCTACGCTGCATCCCTCGCTGCTATGCCCTACCTCGGGCGTGGCGAGACCACCAAGCCGGCGCCTAAGTTTCAGAAGAACCCCTTTTCACTTGGTGTCGCTTCTGGTGATCCTGATCATGAGAGCGTCGTCCTCTGGACTCGCCTTGCCCCCGAGCCGCTCGTGAATGGCGGAGGGATGCCAGCTCATGCGCTAGATGTCAGGTGGGAACTCGCGGACGACGAAGCTTTTTCCAAGAACGTGAAGAGCGGCAGCAGCATCGCGACTCCTAAGCTCGGGCACAGCGTCCATGTCACGCCCGAGGGACTCGCGGCGGATCGCTGGTATTACTACCGCTTCCACTGCGGCGGTCACACCAGCCCAGTAGGCCGCACCCGGACCATGCCGCTCCCGGATTCGAACCCTGACAAGCTCGTGATGGCAGTCACCTCCTGCCAAAATTACGAGCAGGGTTACTTCACCGCTTACGAGCAGATGATCGCGGATGCGCCGGACCTCGTCTTCCACCTCGGCGACTACATTTATGAATATGCCGCTAGCACCAATGGCAAGGTCCGGAAGGTGCAGGGCCCCGAGACGGAGTCGCTTGAGGACTACCGCCAGCGCTATGCGATCTCCCGGATGGACCCTCTTCTTCAGAAGATGCACGAGACCTGCCCCTGGTTCCTCACCTGGGATGATCACGAGGTGGATAATAACTACGCTAATGACATTTCCGAGCGCAGCAAGGTCACCGCTGCTCAGCTTCTCCTCCGCCGCGCCAATGCCTATCAGGTCTATTATGAAATGATGCCGCTGCGTGAGAGCTCGCTCCCGCACGGGCCGCACATGGATCTTTACCGCCGAGCTTCCTTCGGTCGGCTAGCGGAATTCCACATCCTAGACACCCGCCAATACCGCACAGACCAGCCGAATGGCGATGGCCGTGACCCGCTCAATGAAGATGCCTTCAACCCGCGCAACACTCTCCTCGGAGAGACTCAGCGGAACTGGCTCTATCAGAACCTCAGTAAATCTAAGGGCACCTGGAACGTCCTCGCCCAGCAAGTGATGATGGGAATGCACGGTTATGCCAGAAAGGACGGGCAAGCAACTTATTGGATGGATGCTTGGACCGGTTATGCTGCCGAAAGAGAGTCTCTTTTAAAATTCCTTGTCGATCGGAAGGTGCCCAATCCTATTGTGCTCACTGGGGACGTCCATAAGCACTGGGTCAATGAGTTGCGCCTTGATGACCGGAAGCATGATCAAGAAATCGTCGCCCCCGAGTTCATCGCCACCTCCCTCAGCAGCAGCGGAGATGGCAGTGAGAAATGGAAGGGAATCGACAAGCTCATGGCCTACAACCCTGGGATCAAATATAATAATAACCAGCGCGGCTACCTCCGCTGCACGCTCACGCCTGAGAAATATCAGACCGATTTTATGGTCATCGACAAAGTCAGCACCCTAGGCGGGAAGACCACGAAGCACGCGACCTACTCGGTCCTGGCGGGGAACCCGGCGGTTGTGGAGGGGTAGCTTTCAACTAAAAGCGCCAGCCGTAGGAGACGAAGACGCTGACGTCCTTATCATCGTCTAGGAGCGTGCTGTCGCTCGCCTCGCTATCGAGAAGCCTGAGAGATGCGCCCAGAACGATGAACTGATTTTTGAAAATCGGCTGGAGGAAGCGCGCGTCGATGGTGGCGCGCCAAGTGGCACCGGCATCGTAGATTCCAGAGGCTAGAGTCGCTTGGGAAGCGCTGACGCCGTAGAGATATTCCGAGAGGTTTTCATTGAAATAAGCGGCACCGATCGAGAGATCGAGACTGCCATATTCACCCACTGGGATCACCTTTCCGATGCGAGCCGCGAGTGAGAAGCCATCGTATTTTCCCGTGACATCCGCAAGGAGAGTCGAGCGGAGGTAGAAGTTCGGAAAGTCGATACGGGCGCGCAGGCCGGCGTCGATCGAGAAGTCACGGTCTGCTCCGAAAAAGGCGTCATCGTCTGGATCAGGTCGGCCCGTGCGGGGGCGGATCATCGCGGAGAGCGAGCCCTTGGCATTCTCATTTCCAAAAGTCGCCAGCTCGTAAGTGATGCGGTCGAAGCCGATGTGAGCTTTGCCCTTCTGGTAAGCGATGTAGGGAAGGATGCCCCACTCGGTGCCAACTCCACGATAGGCCGTGTCCCGGAAATTCACCCGAGCGCCCACGATCCAAGTCGCCTTCTCTGGGGTTTCTAACTGATCGGTTACCCCGCCTTGTCCATGGACGAGCAGGCTGGAGAGAAGAAGGGCGGCGGCGGTGAGTGCTTTCATGGAGATGAGAGGGAGTGATAAGCTAGGATTTCGATTGTGCAAGGAGGTCGCAGCGAGGGTCATGAATCATGCGGATCATCAGAGCCCGCGCAATCAGGGCGAGCCCGATCATGACCGTAAGGGCTGGGAGGCAGGAAAGGAGATTTCCTTCTATTGACTCCATCAAGAAGGCGAAAAATTGAGAAAACGGCACCGCGATCATCCCCAAAAAACAGAGCGCGATCCCACTCGAGTAGAACCATGCCCAGCGATTCTTTCTTGTGAGCCAAGACCCAGTCCCGCTGACCCAAAAAGCGACCGAGTGGATGATCACCAAAGCGGTGAAGAACGTGGGAAAGAGACCTGCCAGCACTGCCGCCCCCAGGGGAAACGAAATTCCAATGATGAGTGTGATTGTCGCTGCGAGACAGGCCCACTTCGGCAAGCCTTCCTTGTAGAATATTTTTTCCACCGTCCTCATCCCGATGGGCAAGATCGCGAAACCAGCAGCAGCGCAGCGAGGGGAGATTTTCATTCCAGTCAAGTAAGTGGCCGCTTTCAAATTCAAAGAGTTCCACAGCCAAACCAAGCCAGTGATCGTCCCGAGAATGGGGAAAAAGAGACTCCAATCCGTAAAGAGATCCCAGAGGTAAATCATCCCCGAGAGAAAGATCGTCGTGATGAGCCAACGTGAGAGAAAAGTCTCGCTGCAGAGCCCCGCAGCCCGCGTGAGCGCTTTCTCGCGGTCCGATAAAAAGCGCCACACAAAAGATTCTAGCCTTCCTTTGGGAGTCACCGGTGGGGGAGGTAGAAGGGTTTCGAGTGCCTCATCATCCAAGTCGATATCCATGGGATCTTCGATATTGAAGCCATGAAGATGTTCGTAGTAGTAGGTGCAGTCGAAATCTGGTCGGCTGAGCCAGAGGCGCTTGGTCACCATCAGGGCCGCAATGCCCGCGATCAAAACTCCTCCGAGATAGGCCCAAGATTCAGGCGTCCTACTGAGTGCTTCGTGCCAAGGGAGGTAGGAGGCGACCTGCTCGATCAGCGCGCCACCTAAGATATCGACCCAGGTGAGAATAAAGAGCGCGCCGAAGGTCCAGATCACCGCGCCTGAAAGCCAGACCATGCGGGGAAGCAAGCTGAGGGACATGAAAAGCGTCATGCTAAGAAAGAGGAGGAGACATTTTACTGCTCCTTCCGCAGGTGATGCACCTTGGTAGAGAAGAGATCCTAATCCGATGATCCAGAGAAGGGTGAGGGTGATCTCATTTCGCCATTCCCGAAAAATCTCCCGCTGCACTTGAGCGCTACTCAGCGGAAGGAGGGCGCTCCGCTCATCATAGCGGACATCGGCATACCTTGCGAACATGCTGCTGAAGGTGATTCCTGCAACGAGAGGGAGAAGAAAGGCCATGGCCGCCGTAGGGTCTTGCGCCGAGGCTACTATGCCTAGGGGAAGCACGATCAAGAATGAGGCACCGAGGATATAGTTTAGCCACTGTCGCCACTTGGAGGTTGGCTTTTCAAAGCGATTCTCCGGTCGCGCCTTCTTCCAGTCAGCACTCGCCTTCCTCAGCCGGTTGCCGATTTTTTTGTCTCGGAATGATTGCCCTTTCATCACTCTTGTTCGGAAAATTTACTCAGAATGGCATCGCCGCTGTCTCGTCTCACGATGAATTCCTGTGGGGGTCCATCAAAGCAGATCTTGGCGTCCTCGATCACGATGATCCGGTTCGCGAAGCCGATGGCATAAGTCACGAGTTGAGTCGTGAAAAGGACCGCGCGATCCGCAGCGGCCGCCTTTTCAATGATCGAGCGCATCTCGCGCAGCCCCGCCGCATCCATGCCAGAGGCGAAGGGTTCATCGAAGAGTCCGATCACGGCCTCGGCCGCCTCGTAGCACGTCAGAGCCAGCTTGAAGCGCTGCCCCCGGGAGAGGAGACCCACCGGGATGCGTGCCTTCGGCATCAGCGAGAAGCGCTCTAGAAGTTCGATGGCATAGGCCTCGCGACTTGCGTCTTTCTTGTCGTAAAGGGTGAGCCAGATTTCGATGTTCTCGAGGACATTCAAGTCATCGAAAAAGACCGGAAAATCCGGGAGAAAAAAGAAGTTCTTCCGCTGGTCTTCGGAAGCTCGCTTAAGCGGTTCGCCCTTGATCGAGAGCGTGCCCTTATCAAGCCCGAGGAGCCCAGCCATGATCCGGAGAAGCGTCGTTTTACCCGCGCCATTCTCCCCTAAGATAGCGATGATTTCGCCGCCTTGCACCGTGAGGGACACCTCATCGAGGACTGTGTTCTTCTCAAAGGATTTCGTCGCTTGAAAAAGAGAGATCAGGGAGTCGGCCATTGATAACATTCCATAGCATCTTGGAGATCGAGCGGCAAGGTGGATGGGAGAATTCCAGAAGATGTGGAGATCAGGATCAAAGGGTCCGCTTACGCCGGAGAAGCACCAGAGATGCGATGAGCGTCAGCGAGATCTGGCTTGGCTCCGGGACTGAAAGCAGCTCGCCATTCATGTCCTCGCCGGTGATGCTTGAGATTCGGCCCGTCGGCGCTCCTCCATCTCCCTCATCCCAGTGGCCGTCTGCGGTGTCTGGTCCGCCGCCTTTTTCGATGGGGACGAAGGTGGCCGACCTGCTCCCCCGTGATCGGGTCAGTCACGGTAGGACCCGAGGGATCGTAGAGCCCATTCGCCTCCCAGAGCGTGCCGATTCCGATGATGTGGCCCATTTCATGGAGGACGACATTTTGAAAAAAGAGAGAGTTGTCGCTGAAATCTGAAGTCTGAAGTGTCGAAGCGCATGGTCCCCTGAGTCGCAAGCAGGGAGCCACTATCATCGAAATTTCCACGGGTCGGGCCT
>JALZWA010000272.1 GCA_023299815.1 Akkermansiaceae bacterium | reverse complement strand
GAAGATCTCCTCCATGAAGTCTTCGAGCGCAATGGTGGCAACCTCCTCTCCTCCATCAGACTCCCCTTTCTCAACGACGACGAACTGCGTAAGCACGTCACCTTTGAGAACACCGACATCGTCGACCGCGTCCACGGCGAAAACCGAGGCACCATCACCATCATCCCCCACATGGGAAACTGGGAACTCCTCGCCCAAGCCATGCCCCTGCTCAAGCCAGATGCTTTAGGCGGCGCATTCTACCGCAAGCTGAATAACCCACTCATGGATCGGCTCATCGAGAGACGACGCAAGAAGCGAGGCGTAGAACTCTTCGCCAAGCACGACTCAAGTCACAAGCTCACCTCCTTCCTTAGGAGAAATGCCGGCCTCGGTATCCTCGGCGACCAACGAGTGCCAGCCCGCGGACACCCCGTCGTCTTCTTCGGACGCCCCACCACCTTCTCCCCCCTACCCGCACTCCTCGAAAAGCGAACCAATGCCGCACTCCTCGGAATGCACTGCCGCAGCAGCGGCCCAGACCAATGGACCATCACCTTCACCGAGATCCCAGACGCCTCAGCTCAGTCCTGCGCGGACAACCTCGAGAAAGCCTGGCGCAGCTCCCCTGCCGACGTCTTCTGGTTCCAAGACCGCTGGCGACTCACTGGAAAAAAGCCCCTCTCGTTTCTTTCGAAAATGAAAGATTCATCTTCAGTCACAAAGCCACTCCGCATCGCCTCCACCGCACCACTCGATCTCCCTGAGAGCTTAGCTCAAGTTGAAATTACGACCCTCGATCTACAGGAATCAGCAGAGATTTTAAAAGGAAGCCTGAGAACTCTCACTGATACAGGAAAATACCCTGTCGATCTCTACGTCTGCCCTGCCCAATTCGTCAGCAAGCTACGAAAAGCATCTGGCCGAACAGCCGTGATCGCTCACGAAGAGATCACCGCATAGACCGGCGACTCTCCCACCTTCTCAAGCTTAATCTCTTTCCCAAACACGTCAAAAACTCTCTCAGCAGAGAAAGGAAAGGGTCCTGAAAATTCGCGTCCGTTACACCAGAGCATCACGATCTCTGACTCTTCCCGCTCAAAGCGCAGCGCGTAGACCTCATTCTCTGTTTTTAATTTTTCAACAAAAGTCGCTGACCCCAGAAGCCTCAAAAAATGAACTAACATCTGATAACCAGGTCGAGCTCGCCAACCGGATTCCGAACGTTCATCGACTAAACCGAAGCCATGGCTCACGAGCCTCCACCAGAAAACCTGATCCACAAACCCCGAACAAACGGCGATCACGAGATAGCGGAGCATAAAGTAGCCATAATCCTGCTCTGACACATTGAGAGGATGCTCTGGCGCATCAGGGTTTACGTAGGTGGCAGAAACCGGAGACCAGATCCCACTCCCTTTCACAGGCCAATTCACCTCAGAAACGATTACCCGATCCTCACATTGGGGAGCGCAATGGGTAATCGCACGCAAGAGCCCACATTTCTCAAGCGTGCTGAATTTCCCCTGCCTATTTTCGGGAGCACCTCGCCGATCAACATACAAATGGTGAGACAAAGCTCCATAAGTGAGCCCTTCTGGTATTTCATCCAGCGCCGAAAGAACGAAATGATACTCGAAGTCAATGCACGCCGGCCCAGTGAAACACACCTTAGGGAACTTCTCTTGAAGCTCCTTAAGCGGCGCTAAGAGGGCACGAAGATCTTCAGTTCCATGCACTCCCCACTTAACCCTATTCACTACATGACAAAGCTCGACCTGCTTCACAATCGAGCCGACTTCACTCAGCACAAAATTTAGAAACAAGACCCATGAATCAGAGTCTGTGACAGCTTTTCTATCCTGCACCATCGCAATCATCACCTCATGCCCGGCTTCGGCTAGGCTCCGAACCTGTGCCACCCCTACCTTCCACTGCTCCATTCCTTCATGATGACAGAAGCGAATCAGCACCGGAATCTTACCCAGCCCTCTTAAGAACTCCCTCTGCTTTTCAAAGTCGAGATCAGTAGACTCAAGCGCCACTCCGAAACATCCTTCAAGCTCCACCCTCTTTTGATATGCCTGCGGCAAGAGGGTTTGGTATTCCTTCCAAACCTTACGTCCCGAGCGGAGAACCCCTTTTGCAGCACTAAGAACCTTCCCATTCTTACAATGGCCCTTGCGCTCCTTGCGATCCATCGTGATCGAGGCCTGTGCCGATTGACTATCCCAGATCCAGATGTCTTGCACTTCTGGGTAAGATGCAGCTCCCCCTTTCTTTTTCTTTCGGAAAGGATGCCTCAAGCGATAGCTCCACTGACGTAGCCGGAACGCCATGCGGAGCCTCTTTAACCTTTCACGGAATTCTTTCGGAGGTGTTCCCTGCCAATAAATTTTCACCAGCACATCAAAGAACGCACCCGGCAGCTTAATACGTGAAAAGTCGATCGCCCTCTCCGCAATTGTTAACTCATCTCTGATTCTACCACGATTAAGATCAATAAACTGCACTTCCCCCCAAGTGTTCCCCACACTCTTCTTGAGCTCCATATTTTGGTTTCCCAAATCTCGATGATAGAACCCAGCATCATGCATCCTCCGCATCGCCCCACCCACGTGCTTTAACAAGCTCACCAGTCGATCACACTCTGGTCGTTCTTCGTAAATACGAATCAACTCATCTTTAAAACTCGTCAAAGAATCTACATAAGCAGAAAGATAATAACTCTCAACCAAGCGCTTTCCCTCCCATCGATCAAAGTAAGCCAGAGGTTCAGGCGTTCCTACCCCATGCCGAGCTAGAAACTCCGCAGCTCGAAATGAGCGAGCCGCCTTGGTCCCTCTTCCATGGTCATAGCGATCCTTCCAAGCCGGCTGTTTTCCAAAAGCCTTCACCGCCAAGAAAACCTCGCTCCCATCAAGGTCGATCGGAAGCATCAAAACCCGATGCCTGCCTGCAGCCAACTGCTTCACCTTTTCTCCGCGGAGTTCCTCCTGAAACTGAGCGAGCCTGGAGGCCGTAAATCCCGAGGCAAGATCTGAGCGCATGCGCCCAGTAAATCCAGCTGCTGAGACCTTGGTAAATCCTCCTTCCTCCATGAGCTGATAACAATAATTTGACCCAATTCTAATTGCAACGGTTTTGCCCTCCGCCACCAAGCATTTGAAAAATGTGCCATTGAGTCACCTCGCGATTCTTACTAGCTTGATCACCCAAGACACTCAAAGTCCATCCATCTCGTAACCACTATGAAAGAACTGAGCTCAAGACGATACCTTCTCTTTGTCGAGCAGCCGTATTCATTCTCGATCCTCAGACCAGTCCAAGCTGAGATTCGTAAACAAGGTGCAGAAGTGAAATGGTTCCTCGTGAACCAAAGTCACTCACAGCTCAACTCGGAGGAGGAGTTTCTAAGCACCACACCTGAAGTCCTCTCCTATAATCCAGATGCCGTGATCGTGCCTGGAAATTGGGTTCCTCATTTTTTTCCAGGGCTCAAAGTTCAGGTTTTTCACGGATTTGGGATCGATAAGAAAGGGCACTTCACCATCAGAGGATTCTTTGATCTCTACTGCACTCATGGCCCGCTCACTACTGGGTGGTTCCAAAAGAAAGCGGAGCAAAAAAAATTCTTCCGCACCATCGAGACGGGATGGCCCAAAATGGATCCCCTATTTGAAAAAATCGATGACCGGGATGAAACACACGAAGTCCCACACATTCTCTATGCTCCCACCTTCAGCCCATCTCTCACCTCTTCTCCTGCCCTAAGCTCACAATTCAAAGAGATTGCTGGATCAGGAAAGTATCAGATCCGGATAAAATTTCACCCACTCATGAAGAAGCAGTGGAAAGCTGAGTATGAAGCTCTCGAGAATGAGAATCTCATCATCGAGCACAGTGATAGCTTCCTCCCGAGCTTAGATTGGGCAGATGTCGTAATCTCAGACACATCTTCGGTTGTCGCGGAATCCCTCTGCGCAGGAAAACCAGTCATCACCTTCAAGACTCGAAATCCACAAGGCAACACCGTCGATATCACCGACCCTGCAGCACTTCCGAAAACATTGCAGCAAGTCATCGAGAGCTACCCTGCCTTCCGAGAAAAGGGAAAAGACTACGCCAATCAGATGCATCCCTACCGCGATAGCAATTCCTCCCTACGCGTCTTGCTCGCGATCGAAGAACTCCTCAGTGGGAACCTTCCTGCCAAGAAAAAACCCTTCAATTTTTTTCGAAAGAGAAAAGTCATCCAGAAGATGCAAAGTTACCGGTAAAGCTCCCACCCCTGACACCTAAATGGATCGCTAGACACACAATTTGAGAACAGCTCCAACTAGGAAGATTCGCTAACAAGCGCCTGATCATCCTTTTTAAAATCCCACTCTTTTTTTGCTTTTTTCCAATCTCCGTAGCGAACCTTAAGGTAATTCTCTACGTCACAAGGAACAGGGTAAGAAACACCTTTGTAAGTCACACTTTCGAAGTGATCATAATACTTTCGTGGAACCTTCTTATGCACCGAAGGCTTGGTCCCAACCACCCAATGATAATCTCTTTCATCCGCATACTTAAATATGAGATCGATGATAACCCTTTGACCACCGCTCTTAAATAAGGACTTTATTTTGTAAATTCGAGGAGCCCCTTGCGGTATCGGGCCATATTTCTCCTTAGTTTGGGTCTTACTGATCCGGTAACCCATGAAAAACAAGCGCCACCGCAAAGAAAGGACACGGTGAGCATCTTCACCTCGGACAAAAAAATCAGCATCATCATCCCATGGTAAGAGACGCCCCTCACGAACAATCCCAAGTAAAGTTCCACCATCAATACAGAAAGGGATCCCTTGATTTTCTAACAATGCGGCAATAGCAGGCAGAGCCTTATCCATCTCTTCAGCCAACTGCCCCGTCAACCTATTCGAACCGCTCATCCTACAACTTCTGAATTTATCTTCTCCAAGGCTTTTCTAAGGGCGCTACTGGACGTTTTTTGAGTATACGCAAAATAACACACCTCAACTTCCACATCTTTGAAATCTTCTTCTATTTTATTCCAAGCTTTACTCCCTTTCCAATCATCCCCCACAAACATCCGGTTAAACTGATGAATCTTCCACGCCTCCATTTTATCCATTGTATCTTGAGGCACAACTCGATCCACACACCGCAAACTCTCCAAGATTTGAACACGTTCCTCAAAATCAATAAAGGGCGTTTTGTTTTTCACAGAAAGACACAACTCATCAGTCGTAACCCCCACAACTAGCTGATCACAATTCCTTTTTGCCTCCTTTAGAAGATTCAAATGACCTATATGGAAAAGATCATAAACTCCAGTCGTGTATCCAATAATCATCCCCTATTACTTCAGTCCGTAAAAATCTCGTTCACACTCTCTAAATCACCGAGAAAATCAACCTCTATACAAGAATGCTGAGATATATCGATCGCTCTCACTTTTAAAGCATCCTTCACTATCGCAAGCTCGAGACCACGTTCAAAATAATCTTGAGCCTCACACTCCTTTAATCTCTCGATAAAATAATCAATATCGTCTGCTGAAATAAAATTAATCCCTACCGCTTCTCCTAAACCACCGACGACCGTTTTGGAGATCTCATTGATAAACTCCCCATCGAGGGTGTATTTCACCTCTTCCTCAGCGACTCGCTCAGTATTGACAGAAACAAAAGACTCATTGCGCTGAATATAAGGATTCAGAGTCTTCAACAATACCTCATCGAACACAACGTCACCATTAAACCACAAAACCGAGTTACCTCGACTTTTCTCGAGAGCCCTGAGGAGGCTTTTGGAGGTATTCGTAACATCAAACTCAGAATTGTAGACGTAATTGAGCTCTGGAAAACTTTCCATAATGAGGTTCTTTTTGAACCCTACAACTACCGTAATATCGTTAACATCGTAGCAGCTTGTAATATTCTCAATCTGCATCTGCATAATACTTTTCCCATTTTTCAACGGTGTCAGTGGTTTAGGAAAAGGATTACCCAATCTTGAACCGATGCCTGCTGCGAGAATGACAATTTTCACTGGACTTATCTATAGCTAAAGAAATGGCGGGATGAAGTAAATTCTAGCCCATTCAGAAAATCACTAGGCCTCTTCCCGCTCAGAAACAATCACCCCCCGGTCAAACTCAATCACCCGATCTGCGATCTTTGTTGTGCTCAGACGATGGGCGATGAGGAGCGTAGTGCGGCCTTTGACGAGCTTACTAAGCGCTTCCTGGATCTTCGCTTCGCTCTCGTTGTCGAGCGCGCTCGTGGCTTCATCGAGCAGAAGGATCGGGGCGTCTTTTAGGAAAGCACGGGCGATGGCAATGCGCTGGCGCTGGCCGCCGGAGAGGCTGGTGCCTTTTTCAGAAACGGCGGTATCATAGCCGGACTCTTGCTCCAGGATGAAGTCGTGGGCATTGGCCTTCCGCGCGGCATCTTCGATCTCGGCCTCCGTGGCACCGGATCGGCCGAGGAGGATGTTCTCGCGGATCGTTCCGCTGAAGAGGATCGGAGTCTGGGAGACGACGGCGATGTGATCTCGCAGCTCTTTCTTTTTCCACTCACGGACATCGA
>JALZWA010000271.1 GCA_023299815.1 Akkermansiaceae bacterium | reverse complement strand
GAAATACCTCAAGCTCCAAGGCGAAGAGAACCGCACCAACACCGACCTCACCGAGATCGATGCCCAGAACAACATCGTCTTCAACGCACGCAAAGGTTCCAAGATCGCCCTCCTCGGAGTCGATGACCTCATCGTCGTCCAGACCGATGACGCCGTCCTCGTAGCGAACCGCCACCAGGCAGACGACATCAAGAAGATCGTCGACGAGCTTCCACCGGAGCTGAAGTAGAAAAATATCACCACGCCATTATGAACACTCAAGCAGACGCAATACAGTCAGGTCTGATTGAGTGTCCATACTGTGAGAAGCCAACAAGGCGGATCGTAGTCGAGGTCGAGAAAACTCGATGGCTGAGCTTTTTCGTCTTCGGTCTTCTTTACATGCTACTGAGTCCAAAATTGGAAAAGGGATTTCAATGCGACCTTTGCGGAAAAACATTCTCGCCCGGGGGTAAAGCGACAAGAGGCAAAGACCGGAAAATTGCGCTCTTACTGAGCGGATTCAGCCTGCTGATCATCTTCGTCATCCTGATGATGTTCGTTACTCGCGTGGAGTAACTGTAGATCCAAAGGAAGCCACTTGCTCCCTCTCTTAATTTAGGATAATCTAATGCCGTGAAGGCCGAGGAAAAAAAAGCGCTAACTGAAGTAGAACGCACGCGCGAATCTTTTAAGAAGGCGATGGCTAGAGCTGAAAAAGATCCAGCCTATGCTGAGAAGCTGCTCAACTCAGTCAACAACCGTAAGATGCTGGGGACGGCACGCTACGCGCGCATTCAGTCACCCGAGCCTATTTCTTCCTAGAAGTTCACTTAACATTTCATGGCTGAATTTCGACCAGCGAACAGCGGACTGGTGATTGGATATCATGGATGCCACAAGAACATTGCGCAGAGAGTCCTCACCGATAGGACCCAACTAGAGCCCAGCAAAAATGACTATGACTGGCTTGGGAATGGAATCTACTTTTGGGAGGATAGTGAGTCACGAGCGAGACAATGGGCGGTCTCAAAATATGGTGAGAATGGGGCTGTTGTCGGAGCTGTTTTTAATCTCAGACATTGCCTCAGCCTGCAGAGAGAAGAAGGGCTTCAACTCGTCGAAAATGCTTTTGAGAGCTTGAGAAATCTTCACGAAAGAACCGAAATAGAGCTTCCAAAAAACTCCGGAGGCTCGGACCGACTCTTACGAAAACTGGACTGCTCAGTGATTGAGCTTCTCCATGAGGTGCGCGCCGATGCGGGCCAAGCAGCCTTCGACTCCGTCCGCGCCTTTTTCTCTGAAGGCGCACCCATCTATCCAGGCGCCGGATTTCGGCGTGATGATCACGTCCAAATTTGCATTAGAAATCAGGACTGCATTCTTGGGCTTTTCGAACCCCGCTCCGGTAGCGATGGCCCACCAGACTCCGCGACAACTTTCCTACCATGACCCACCCCATCCTAGCCATCGATCACGGCGAAGCCCGCATCGGCCTTGCCGCGACTGATGAATTCGGCATCGGCGCGCATCCTGTTGAGACTGTCGATGCTCGAAAAGAGGGCGCTATTTCCCGCATCGTAGAAGTCATCGCTGAGCGGAAGATCCAGGCCGTCGTGCTCGGCCTCCCCCTCCGCATGGATGGCTCGGAAGGACGCAGCGTCGTAAAAGTTCGGAAGTTCGGCGATGAACTCACCAAGCAACTCGGCGAGATTCCCCTCACCTACTTCGACGAGCGCTTCACCACCATGACCGCTTCCGACAAGCTCCGCGAAGCGGGGAAAAAAGCGAAACACCAGCGCGGCCTCATCGATCAAGCCGCCGCGCTCGAAATCCTCAACGACTACCTCGGCTGGTAAATTTTTCCTCATGCGACTCAAACTCACCATCGCCTATGACGGCGCCCACTTCCAAGGTTGGCAATCCCAGCCCCAAGGCGGCACCGTGCAAGACCTCATCGAAACCGCCATCGAGACCACCGGCAGCGAGAAAGTCCGCATCCACGCCGCTGGCCGCACCGATGCCGGAGTCCACGCCCTCGGCCAGATCGCCCACTTTGACCCGCCCTCTCATCTCACCATGAACCCCTTCAACTGGGTCCCGGCGATCAACACCAAGCTCCCCCACTCCATCCGCGTCACGGCCTGTGAGGAAGTCGCCCCAGACTTCCACTCCCGCTATGACGCTACCTCAAAAACTTACCTCTACCGGCTCTCCACCCTCCCCATCCTCCCGCCCTTCGATTCCGGCCGCGCCTGGCACCTCCCCCGCCTCCTCAATCCCGAAACTCTCGAAGAAGCCCTCGCCATCTTCCGCGGCACCCACGACTTCCGCTCCTTCTCCTCGCTTCGCGGAAATGAGACCGCCGAGACTGACTACGTCCGCACCATCACCGAGGCCTCCTTTGTCCACACCGATGACGGCCTCCTCCTCCGCTTCACCGGAAATGGCTTCCTCTATAAAATGGTCCGCTTCCTCACCGGCGCCGCCGTCAATGCCTCCCAAGGCTACCTCCGCCTAGACGACCTCACCGACCTTGTAGAATCCCCCACCGACAAAAAGTCCCCCCTCTGCGCCCCCGCCGACGGCCTCACTCTGCTCAAAGTGACCTACTGAAAGCTTGCCCCAGAACCCCTCGCGAAAGAGACTCCCTCATGATCATGGCTAAAGCCTTCTGGAAAGCGCGGCTCTTCACCGCCTTTCTCGTCATCATCGGCTCCATCCTCATCCTCTTCCCAGCCTGGCTTCCCAATCACCCCAGGCTCCCGACCGAAGAAAGCGCCGTCGAAGCCCTTCAAATCATTCTTCTCCTCGCCAGCGCCGCCTTCTGGTTTGGCGCCGCAAAATCAGCCGGAGAAACCAGCCCCTTCTACCGCGTGATGGGAGCCGCAGGAATCACGGCCGCCCTTGGCGAAGTCGATGGCCTCGCCCGCAACTTCCTCAATGTCCCCTCTTGGGCCGTCTTCGTCCTCCCCGGAATCTACATGCTGGTCCTCATCCTAAAGCATCGCAGAGTTTTCCCCGCCTTCTACACCGAGTTCAGCACCCACCCCGCGGCAGGCTTCTTCGCTTCAGCGCTGATCATGATCTACGTCCTCGCCCGCTTCCTCGGGACCTCCTACCTCTGGAAAGCCGCACTCGAAACAAACTACCACCCCGACATCCCCCGGACCGTCGAAGGCTACCTAGAACTCCTCGCCTGCTACCTCCTCTTCGTCGGAACCATCGGCCTCTGCCTCCGTGATAGGAAGCATGACCCCACCGAGGATGAAGCCTGAAGAAGAATGAAAAAGCGCATCCTCATTCCCGCCATCCTTCTCCTCATCGGATGCTTCATCGCGCTGACTGTTCTCGGACGTCAGATGATTCCCAAAGCACTCATCACCGTAGCTTGGCTCGCCCCGCTCGGTCAGTCAGGTTACCTGCAAGCGGTTGAAATAATGGTGCCCATTGGCTCAAACAGAGAGCATGTCGAAAGAGTGCTCGGCGAGCCTCATAAGGTGATGCGTTCCATCACAGACTCCCGACGATTCACCCTTCTCTACGAGATCCCCAACTCAGCCCAAAAATCCGAAATCATGATTTCCTTCGTGGAAGATCAAAAGGTCCGTCAGATCGAGCTGCTCCCACAGCACTCATCCGCAAGCCCCAGTTTATAGTGGAGGTGAAATCCCCTTGGCTACTTTACCCAAACTCCCTCCCCGGCCCAACGGGCCAAACTAACGAAGCCCACGGGCAGAGCGAGGAACGAGCGCCGCCCTGGGTTTTCTCCTCCCAAGTGAATCATGGGCAAGCCCGGCACTTCGCTGCCACCTCACATCCACCCGCAGCCCGTTCTTCAAAGCCGCCGCCGATCGGTGCTGGCCTGCGGGCTACCGAAAGAACAACGACCTGCAGAGCTTGGCCTTATCCTCCCGGACCACAGAGTCCCCGGGCGGCGCTTCGCTCTGCCCGGGGCTTCGTTAGCTTGACCCCTTGGGCCGTGAGAAATACCGACTTCCTAATTCGAAAAAATCACCTCCCTCTAGATCCTCCTAATTTTTACCTCGCGCTATTCATTTAGAGGAGATTAACCTTCAGGAAATATTTAATATGACGACTAGAAAAATCGCGCCTCTCCTGATTGGATTCTCCCTCTCTGGAAACTCCCTCGCCCAATTTTCGCTGAGTCTGTCTGATTCTGATTTCGCCTCCACCCCCGTCTTCAGCAATGTCACCACTTTCGAGCTTTCCATCCAAAGCCTCAGTTCGCTCATGGCCGGAATCTCCTATCCTGACCCCTCCATCACCAATATCCAATACTCTGCCAGCGGCGCACTCGATACCACCCCCTCAGGATTTTCCGGCTTCGGCTTTGCCCTGAACCACATCTTCCCTTCCAGTCCTCCCATCACAGGGGCCGAATTCTACGCCCTGAACCCAGGCGCCCCGAGTGGAGGCACTATTAACTTCCAAATTTCACCGACAGCCAATCTCCTCGACGGGCTACAACTCAGCGAACTCGACGAACTCCCTTCCGCCCAATTCGGAAGTGGCGTCATTTTCCACTTCGACGGCCGTGAAGTTGGAACCGGCAGATATCACCCCATGTTTCTCCAACTCAAATCGGATGGAACCGGGCTGTTGCAAAACTCTAACAACATGGGAGGCGTCAACCCTCAGGATGGCTCGCCCGATGAAATCGACGTCGACTTCGGAGAAGAATACATCACCAATCTGACCTTCACCCCCTCCGCCGTCACCCTCGCGGTCCCAGAACCCAGCACGAGCCTTATCGCTCTCTTAGGCTTGGGGCTTCTCTCGGCATCTCGTCGACGCGCATCTGGAAGTTGAAGCGAGTTCAGTTCTGGGTTTTCTAGCAGGGTGAAATCGGAACCTCTTTTAACACTGAGAAGCACAGAGTGATTCATGAGCACTCCTGTGGAGACAACTCCTCTATCCTACTTAAAAACTCT
>JALZWA010000270.1 GCA_023299815.1 Akkermansiaceae bacterium | reverse complement strand
ACCTCTCCCGCCGAGCGGGACGGGCGGGATTTAGCCAGAGGGACGATTTCAAGCAAGTATTCTTTGTGAAAAATTTCACAAAGTCGGTTTAAGGCCGCAGGTATCAGGAAAAACGAAAATTAAAAAAATCACCGCCGTGACTCGCGCGCGCTTTATTTTTGCGCTTTTGGGCAGCAGCGATCCATTCTGCTGCTCGGCGCGACCAATACGATCTTAGGTCTTCCTGCGGGCTTTCGCAGCCTCGATCCAAGCCCGATCGACTTTAGAAAGCTGAGTTTCCTTAGTTCGAACCTTTTTCCCGCTGGGCTCGACAAGGAGAAGGTCACCTTTATTATAACGGAGAAGTTTGGCAAAGATCACTTGCTCGTTCTTCCCCTTCCATGAGCGGTAGCCTTTGGCGGACATTTTGCGCTTCCAGACGGCGTAGTTGTGCTCATGGGTGAGGACGGTGTTCTTGAGCTGGCCGAGATACTCGGAGGAGCTCTCCTTTTTATAACCACGATATTGATCAAGGACGCCAGACGCGGGGCTCTCGAGCACGACGGCGGGAAGGCCCAGGACACGGTATTTTTTCTTGAGACCATCTAAGTAACCACGCTGGCGCGTCTCGGAATCACCCATTTCACCACCGGGCCCACGAGAACCACCACCGGCGAGATCAATCTTGAGGCGGACGGTATTCTCTTTCGACCAACTCTTGAAATCCGAGAGATCGAAGACTTCACGCTTGAGGGTTTTACAAAGTGGACTGGGGCTTTGCCCATTCCGCGTGAACCAGATGAGGAGCGGTTTGCCGCTGCGAGCAGAGAGCTGTTTGGCCTCCGCATAGGAATCGAGCCAAGCGCCTTTGGGCTTCTTGACCTCGGTAAAAGCCGGATCAAAGGCGATGTCCGCCTCTGGATTCTCTTCATCAGACCACGTAATGGTGTCATCACTCGGAAGAACATAGCCTTGGATCTTCACTTCGCCCTCTTTCACACTGGTGGGCAGGTAGCCCGCTGCTTGGACGGGTGCATCCCCTGTGGCAATGGCATCGCCCTCGGCAGGTTTTTCAAAGCCAAGGCCTGTAACAAACCCTCCCCCGAGACTACCTCCGCCGCCTTCAGCAGTTTTTTTCACCCTCTTAGGGCGAATTGTCGGCACCTTCATGAGCTCCGCGCAGGAGGCGAGGAGAAGTGGAAGAAGAAGGAGGCTGCGCATGGGAGAAATGATAAGGCGAGTAGGGAAAGATGCGAAGGAAGTTTTTCTATGGAACAGAGCTGCGCTACGGGCTTGCGGTCTGGGGCTCGGTCGCTATGTTGCGCCCCGTGAAGCAATTCTTCCTTCTACGGGTTCTGTTGGTAGCGATATTCTCGACGCTTTTTGTCTCTCCATCTTCGGCAGCAAGTGGCGCGAAGGCGCCAAGTTATGACGCTGTCGAGTTCGGCTTGGATAAAGACCGCTATGCGAAATTCCCTCTTCCGATCTCGGAATACGAGAAGACGGAGACCGAGGAAATGGGCATTTGGGACAAGCTGAAGTCCCGTGCCGGAGAGCAAGGCGGCTTCAACTTAGTCGCCTCACTTATTTTCCTCTGTGCGATCGTCCACACTTTCTTGGCAGGTTACTTTCTGGAAATGGCGCATCATCACGAGAAGCGCCACCAAGAGCACATTGCAAAAGTCGGGCTTACAGGAGAGGCTAAGCCTCACGACGACGCGAAGTGTGACGTCTCTTTCCGCGCAAATCTTTTCCACTTCTTAGGTGAGGTGGAGGCGATCTTCGGAATCTGGGTGATCGCTCTTGCGGGGGCCATTTTGTATTTCTTCGGAATTCAGGGCGACGGGATCGGCGACGGCTTCGTGCAGCTCAAAAGCTACATCGGCTCTGATGTCAATTACACCGAGCCGATCTTCGTGGTGATCATCATGGCGATCGCGGCGACGCGGCCGGTGGTGCGCTTCTCGGAAGTGCTGGTGGATAAAGTGGCTAAGATTTTCGGCGGCGGGACCGCTGCTTGGTGGTTCTCGGCCCTGACGATCACTCCCCTTCTTGGTTCTTTCATCACGGAGCCTGCGGCGATGACGATCGCAGCGTTCCTCTTGGCGAAAAAATTCTACGATCTCAATCCCTCCCCTAAGTTTGCTTACGCCACGCTGGGCCTCCTTTTCGTGAACATCTCGGTGGGTGGCACGCTGACGCATTTCGCGGCTCCTCCGGTCCTCATGATTGCACAGAAGTGGAACTTCGGAATGGGCTTCATGTTCTTTAACTTTGGCTGGAAAGCGGCGATCGGGATCTTGCTCGCGAACACGGCTTACTTTTACTACTTCAAGAAGGAGTTCACGGGTCTCAAGAAGACGGTGAACCAAGACATGCACATGCCTATTAAGTGGATTGATCGTGAAGATGCGATCCCTGCTTGGGTGACGGTGGTGCACCTGATGTTCCTCGCTTGGACGGTGGTCTTTGCCCACTATCCGGTGTTCTTCATCGGCGGCTTCCTTTTCTTCCTCGGCTTCACGCAAGCGACGGGTCACCACCAGAATGAGGTGAATATGAAGGGGCCGATCTTGGTGGGCTTCTTCCTCGCGGGACTGGTGATTCATGGCGGCTGTCAGGGCTGGTGGATCTCGGTGCTGCTGACCTCGATCGACAGCCCGTGGATCCTCATGATCGGCTCGACGGTGCTGACGGCATTCAATGATAATGCCGCGATCACCTACCTCGCCTCGCAAGCGCCCGGGTTGAGTATCGGCGCAAAATATGCGGTGGTCGCAGGTGCGGTGACCGGTGGTGGTCTCACGGTGATCGCGAATGCGCCAAACCCAGCTGGTCAGTCGGTTCTTAATCGTTATTTCAAAGGTGGAGTCACTCCAATTGGCCTCGTGAAGGCGGCACTCATTCCCACCGTCATCATGGGGCTTTGCTTCATGCTCCTTCCAAGCTCTGGGATGAAAAATGATCCCAAGCCCGTGGTGGAAAAGAAGATCATCGAGCGCCTTGAGGGCACGGGTGTCTTTGAAGGCAGCGGCAGCTTCAATGGCGAAGGCCGCATTGAGGGAACGGGCACATTCATCGGCGAAGGCACCTTTAAAAAAGCCTCTCAGGCTGAGTAAACGATGTTCACGGGACTAGTCGAAGCCACGGGCCGAGTCGCACTACTTAAAGAGCGGGGCGAGCAGGCACGGCTCGAACTCGAGATCCCCTTTTACGAGGAGCTTGAGCTCGGTGAATCCGTAGCCGTGAATGGCTGCTGCCTGACGGTGGCCGAGCTCGGAGAGGCAGTCGCCTTTGACATCTTGGCACAGACGCTGAAAGTCACCTCACTGGGCGAACTGAGCGAAGGAAAATCAGTCAACCTCGAGCGTGCTCTCGCAATCGGCGACCGGCTCGGTGGGCATTTCGTGCAGGGACATGTCGATGACACTGGCGCAATTCTCGACCTCTCGCCGATGGGACAAGATTACCGACTAGAGGTAAGCCTCCCAAAAGAAATTCACGGACTTTGCCTCGATAAGGGATCGCTCACCATCGATGGCATCTCACTGACCATCGCGGAACTGAAAGAGGAGTCAGCCGTCTTTTGGATCACGCCCCACACCTTAAGCGCCACTCATTTGAGCGAAGCTCGGATCGGCCAGACGGTGAATCTAGAAGCTGATCTGCTTGCGAAGTATGTGCAGAAGCTGACCCCATCTCCCAGATGAAGACTACTGGACCTTCTTTCTTATGAAGCTTCATTTAAGAAATTGGATTATCGGCGCACTCCTTGTGTTGCTGACCGCGCTTACTTGGAATCATCGCTTTGAGGTTTCCGATCACCCTCTAAATGCCACGCTAATCAATGAGGAGCTTCTTGCTAAAGCTCCGGAAGAAAGGCGACGTCATTGCTCGATCCAGAAGACCCCCGATGGTGAAATCCTTCATGTCGAGCGAAAGGAAGGTGGCGGGAACCCCACCATCTCAATCAGCTTGGGTGACTTAGAGGATGTCCACTTTATCTACTTCGAGTGCGACTATCGTTGGACAAATATCTCAGAGCACGACAACAGCTGGATGTTGGCACAAGGAATAGTGAGCGACACCTTGAGCAAGGGGAACCTTAAGCACCCTCCAGAATCGATGCTTTTCAATGGCGCCGGAACTAGGGACTGGACGGAGCTGAAGCTGGTCCGGGAACTTACCGCTCCGATCAAAGAAACTCATTTCAACTTTTCCTCACGCGGAAAGACAGGCTTCATCGATCTTCGCAACATTCGTTTTTCGAAGGTCTCAGAGCGCTCCTGGGTCCCCCTTGCTTGTGTTTTACTAATGCTTGGCTGGATCACCTTCGCCTTCCATCTTCTTCGGAGAAATGGGGTCTCCCCTACCATGAGGACTGGAGCGGCTAGCCTTCTTTTGATCACAGCCGCTTGGGTGGGAGTCTTCCCACGAACGAACACCCTCCTAGTGCCCATCTTGGGAGATTTTGCCCTAGTCCTCCCCGAAATTCCAGAGAAACCGACCATCGAAGCTAAACCTGCTGCGACCGAAAAAACACTTCCATCACCCCCAGAGAACGTTCTCCAAAAGAAGGCCGACTCAAGCGATTCTCGTATAAAACCGCACGAAAAAAGACCGCCAAGCGCAGACAAAAAACCACCAAAAAACAAAGGAGTCTTTTCTTCTAAGTTTTTTAAATTCATTCATTGCTCCTTCTGGATGCACCTTCCCGCCTTTGCCGCCCTCTCATGGCTCTGGTTTCTGGTCACTGGACAGGCGAAGAGTTGGCCTTTTATCGTCGCTCTCGCCGTCCTCGCAGAAGCAATTTCACCACTGACACTTTATGGTTTCGATCCTAAGGACATCATCGATCTCGTTTTGAATCTCTTAGGCGTGGCCCTTGGATTTATGGTATGGCGCCAATCTGGACCTACTTTCCGGAAGCTTCAGCAAACTTTCCGAGCACAAAAGGCCTGAGAATCCCGCCTCGACATTGAGAAAACGGGTCCTATCCTCGCGCGCCCGCGCCCACACGCGGATTTTCAACCATGGCAAAAGGATTCCAGAGTCTCCCCGGTTTTCGTGACTTCCGTCCCGAGGACTGTGCGGTGCGTAATTACCTCTTCGCAAACTTCCGCGAGGTGGCTCGCCGCTATGGTTTTGTAGAATACGAAACTCCCATTCTCGAGCCCACTGAGCTCTATGAAAAAAAGGCTGGCGGCGAGCTGAACAGCCAACTTTTCTGCTTCACCGATAAGGGCGGGCGCGAGGTCACGCTGCGTCCTGAAGTCACCGCTTCACTCGGCCGACTCGTGGGAGCCGTGCAGCGCAACTATCCCAAACCGCTCCGCTGGTTCGAGATCGGGCAGTGCTTCCGCTACGAGAAGCCACAGAAGGGACGCACCCGCGAGTTTTACCAGTTCAATGTCGACCTCCTTGGCGAGTCCACCGCCGGAGCAGATGCCGAGCTCATCGCGCTCTCGATCGACCTGATGCGGGAACTTGGTTTTGTGCCGGGTGACTTTGTCATCCGCCTCTCGGACCGTGCCTACTGGACGGACTTTGGATCGGTAAAAGGTCTCTCCGATGAGCAGACCGCCGACCTTTTAGGAATCGTCGATAAACTCGAGCGCGAGAAGCCTGAAGTCACCGAGAAAAAACTCCAAGCTCTCGGCCTCAGCACCGAGGAAGTCAAAGGCGCGATCGAAAAACCCTCCTCACTCGGCGAGAATCTCGACTCCGTGCTCGCCAATCTCGAAGCACGCGGAATGAGCGATTTCATCGAGATCGACCTCTCGATTGTGCGCGGACTCGCTTACTACACCGGCGTTGTCTTCGAGGTCTTCGATGCCAAGAAATCTCTCCGCGCAGTCGCAGGCGGCGGGCGCTACGACACTCTTATTTCAGCTCTCTCAGATGGTGGCGTGGACCTCCCCGCAGCGGGATTTGCGATTGGTGATGTCGTCATCCGCCACCTCATCGAAGAAACTCCGCATGCTGCGAAAAAAATGCAGTCCGTCCTCCAAGAAGAAGCCGGTTGTGACATCTACCTCGTCCTTGCCGATGACAACCAACAGGCGAACGCACTCGCCCTCTCCTCGAAGCTCCGCAGCGCCGGACTCGCAACCACCTTTTCCCTCACTCCCGCGAAGGTCGGGAAGCAGTTCAAGCAAGCCGAGCAAGCGGGCGCATCCATCGCGCTCGTCGTCGGTTCAGAATACCCCGAGCTCTCTGCCAAAATCCTAGCCACCCGCGCTGAAGAAACCCTTTCCGACGATCAAGACATCGTCGAAACCCTCTTAAAACTCCTGCCCAACTCCTGAAGAAATGAGAACGCACCACTGTAACGAAATCCGCTCTGAGCATATCGGCGAAACTGTCACCCTCATCGGATGGGTGAATTCCACGCGCGACCACGGTGGTGTCATCTTCATCGACCTCCGCGACCGCGAGGGTCTGACCCAAGTTGTTTTCCGTCCGGATGACTCCGAAGAGGCCGCCAAGCTCTCCCACACCCTTCGTGAAGAAGACGTAGTGCAGGTGATTGGAAATGTCGCCGCGCGTCTTAAGAACGAAGAGACGGATGCCACCAATGCCGAGCTCGCAACTGGTCAGGTCGAAATCATCGCCACTACGCTGACGATCGTAAATAAAGCTGAGGTCCTTCCCTTCCAGCTTGATAAGGAACTTTCAAACGAAGACCTCCGCCTCAAGCACCGCTACCTCGACCTGCGGCGTCCGCGTCTCACGAACAATCTCCGCCAGCGCCACATCATCTCGAAGGCCGCTCGCGACTTCCTTTCCGACGAAGGTTTCATCGAAGTGGAGACCCCGATTCTCTCCAAAGCGACTCCCGAAGGCGCACGCGACTTCCTCGTTCCCTCCCGCATCAACCCCGGTAAATTCTACGCCCTTCCTCAAGCGCCTCAGCAATACAAGCAGATGCTCATGGTCGCCGGAATCGAGCGCTACTTCCAGATCGCAAGGTGCTTCCGTGACGAAGACCTCCGCGCTGATCGCCAGCCGGAATTCAGCCAAATCGATATCGAGGCTTCCTTCGTGAACCAAGATGACATCATCGGCATCGTGGAAAAACTCCTCGCCTCGATGTTCTCAAAATCACGCGGCGTGGAAGTCCCCACCCCCTTCGAGCGCCTCACCTGGAAGGACGCCATGAACCGCTTCGGCTCTGACAAGCCCGAGCGCCGCATCGGCATGGAACTCACTGACCTCAGCGAAGAGCTGAAGGACTGCGACTTCCGCGTCTTCTCCGGAACCATCGGAAATGGTGGAGTGGTCAAAGCGATCAATGCCAAAGGATTTGCCGACATCTCTACTGGCCAAATCGACAAACTCACCAAGCTCGCTCAAGAAGCGGGCGCAAAGGGCCTCGCCTACATTCAGGTCCGTGGAGAAGAAGTCTCCCAATGGCGCTCACCTTTTGCCAAGCGCCTGAGTGAGACCGAGGTCGAGGCACTCCGCACCAAGCTCAACATCGAACCAGGTGACCTCATCCTCTTCGCCGCTGACCAGTGGGAGCCTGCTTGTGATGTGCTCGGCCGCATCCGCATGGAAGTTTGCTCACTCCAAAATCTTCTCGAAGGAAACGACGACCTCGACTTCCTCTGGGTCACCGAATTCCCGCTTCTCGCCTATGACGAAGAAGAAGACCGCTACGTGGCCGTCCACCATCCCTTCACGCGTCCGCTTAAGGAAGACGAAGAGAAGCTCCGCAATGGCGAGCTCGATGGACTCCGCGCGCAAGCTTACGACGTCGTGCTCAACGGCTACGAGCTCGGTGGCGGATCGATCCGGATTCACGAAGCTGACCTCCAGAGCTCGATGTTTAAAGCGCTCGGCATCTCTGAAGAAGAAGCCGCGACCGAGTTCGAGCACATCCTCGACGCCTTCAAATACGGTGCCCCTCCCCACGGTGGACTTGCCCTCGGTCTCGACCGCGTGGTGATGCTCGCTTGCCGTGAGGAATCCATTCGTGAAGTCATCGCATTCCCGAAAAATAACAAGGGCATGGAGATCATGACCTCCTCGCCAGGAGGCGCTACTCCCAATGCTCTGCGCGATCTCCGGATTAAATCAACCTACGTTGAGAAACAAAAATCCGAGTAAGCGGCATTATAGTCATTATGAAGCACTCTCTCCACGCTGGCCTCGCCATCCTCACAGCTCTCCCCTCTTTTGCTGAGATCGAGAATGAGATCCCTCTTGGAATTGAAGCAGTAACCGGAATCCGCACCGGTTATGTCTACCGGGGTATCGAGCTTGCTCAGACCTCGCTGGACTTTCAGATCGAAGCCGAGTTCGCCCTCTCGAACACCGAGACACTGAACTTCGGGAGCTGGTATTTATCTGAAGGCGATGGTGATTTTTCCGAAACGGGAGCTTTTATCGACTTCAGGCACGAGGTGGATGAGCAAACAATCATCGGAGCTTCTCTGACCTATCGCCACTTCTCCGGCTCAGCGCTCGATAGTGGGGTAGATCTCGGGGTCTTCCTCACCTACCAGCTCAACGACGACTGGGACTGGAAGGCCGGAGCTTACTACGACTTCGGTAATGACGCGTTCTACTCCTCACTGGATCTCCGCTGGAGCAAGCCCATTTCTGACTCCGCCTTCATCGCTGTAGAAAATGGCGTGAGCTACGTCGCCGGCCTTCTCGACCGAGACGGGCTGAATGATTACTACGGTCGGCTTTCGCTGACCTACGCAGTCTCCGATTCCGTGGCCTTCACGCCCTTCATCGGCTGGAATTTAGCCCTCGATAGCAGCGGAGATGACTCTCTACACGGCGGGCTTTTCTTCGAAGTTATTTTTTAAGCCTCCTCTTATCAGAGCCAGAGCGCTTTTTAGGCCCTCCTTTTTTCCACTCTTTCTCATCGATCTGACCATTCGCATTTGAGTCAAGGTGATCGAATCTACCCCGCAGTTCGCCCTTCGGGGTATCTATATGCTGCGGGAGATGTTCAAACTCAACGAAGGAAAGTGAGCCATTCTTATCGAGATCAAAGTCCGCAAAGCGCTCCCTTCCGCCTTCCGGACGCGGCTCGGGTCGATCATCCTGAGTCACCACACCATCGCTATTACGGTCCATGTGAACGAAGAATTTTTTTAGCCTCTCTTTGTCCATTTGCGCAAAACGAGGATGCTTGGAGAACTCCTCGAAGGTGATTTCACCATCCTCATCCGTATCAGCAGTATCAAGAATGAGTCGCATCTGATGGTGGGGACGACCCGAATCGCCAGAGGGTAGTCTGACTTCTTTTTTTTCAATGACACCATCCTCATTCTTGTCGAGTCGCTGAAAAAGACCATCGCGCACCTTTAAATTCAGTTCTTTCACTCTCCGGCCTGCATCGAACTCTTCACGGGTGACCTTGTCATCCTCATTGGCATCGAAGTGCTTGAAGAAAAGCTCGGCATGATTCCTTTCCCCTTTGGAGCCTCGGCCAGATTTCGGCCCCTTCTCGTCCCCTCCTTTTTCCTGAGAAAATGCGGTTCCGATAGCAATAAGTAGAAAAAAGGCGAATTTCATGACGAGATAACTGGAGTATGAAAGCACAATTCATGCGGAAGGTTGCGCAAAAAGACTCATTTTCCGTGGACGCCACTTTGGTAAGCGCACTATCGTTCACTCCAGATGGATATCTTGCCTCTCCTACGTAGCGACTACACCACCCTTTCCTTCGAATTCTTTCCCCCAAAGGACGATGCTGGATCTGAGAGCCTTTTAAAAACAGTCCATGAACTGACCAAACTCGACCCCGCATTTGTCAGTGTCACTTATGGTGCCGGGGGCACTACCCGAGAGCGCACCCGGAATATCGTGCAGCGCATCATGAGCGAGACTTCCGTGCCCACAATTCCGCACCTCACCTGTATCGGACACTCGGAAGAAGAAATGACGCAAATCCTCGATGGCTATGCCGAAGACGGGGTCAAAACCATTCTCGCTCTGCGTGGTGACCCCCCCAGAGATAATCCGAACTACGACCGAAGCGCAGACCATTTCAAATATGCAAGTGACCTCGTCAGATTCATCAGAAACCATCCCCATGACTTCACCATCGGAGTCGCCGGTTTCCCTGAAGGCCATCCAGGAACCCAGAATCGACTAAAGGAAATGGACTACTTTAAGCAGAAAGTCGATGAAGGAGCACACTACATCTGCACCCAGCTCTTCTTCGATAACCACGATTTCATGGATTATCGTGATCGCTGCGATCTTGTTGGTATCGATATCCCTATCGTCGCCGGAGTCATGCCAATCACCACCATTTCAGGAATGAAGCGCATGGCTGAGCTTGCTGAGGGCAGCCGCTTCCCCGCTACCCTTCTCCGCGCTCTAAACCGGGCAGGAGATGATCCACAAGGCATCCGTCAAGCTGGCTTCGATTACGCCACCGAGCAGTGCCAAGACCTCATTGATCAGAAAGCCTCAGGAATCCATCTTTATACTCTCAACAAGAGCCTCGGGACAACCGAGATTGCCAAGACATTGAGATTCTAGTTCGCTGACGCAGGGCTAGAAATGCGACTCTCCTTCTTTAATTGCTCAGCTTCAGCAGAAGAGATCTTTGAGAAGGCGGTATCGAATTTGAGAGGAATCGAGCGCCAACCTTTTTCATCCGCTGGATAAATTTTTTGAAGGCTCGAATATTCGGAGAAGGCCTTATCGCGCACTCCCAATCTGAGGTTGCCGCTGACTCGATGCACGCTCATCGCGATACGAAGGCGCTTTTCATCGAGTTCCTTGGCGCTCAAAAAAACATTTTTTCGTCCCGATGTAGCCTCGTCTTCTTCGATTAAATCCATCGTAATATCGTTTAGTCTCCCGCTATTTACCGCACGCTTGAGACTGATTCTTTCGTCCTCCAAAGCTGCAGCACCGGAAACATCCGTCACATCGTTGACTACCCCTTTTCCAAAACCTTCAGTAAGGACTACGCCAAGCGAATCGGCAGCTTCCTTCTGGTTTGGCAGGCGGGTTTCTATGTCTCCCTGAAGCCACATCAGCTCTCCTGCACGAAGATCGAGATTTTCTATCTTCAACCCACCATCAGCGGTTGAGAAATTAAAGCTCCCGGAGTCAAAATCAACCCGTCGGTAAGTATTGTTGATATCAAGCACTGAAAGCATTTTCAAAACAGGCCACTGCTCGCGAATGATGAGACTATTTCCGGCCTTGAGTTCGACTCTTCCGTCCGTGGTGACGACTCGGTTGGTCGAGCCCTTCAAATTCAAGTTGCCAGAAATCGTGCCAGACAAATATTGCCTGATTCTAATCCCCGTGAGCCGAATGAGACGATCAACCGAGAGAGAGTCAAATTCGCCGATGAGGTCGAACTGAGGCATCCCGAGGGAGCCTCCAATATTTCCCGAGAAAGAGACAGTTCCACCCTTTAATTCAAGATCGAGAGACTTAATTTCAAGACCCTCTGGTCCACAAACCATCTCTGCCGATTTCAGCTTCAAATCCTTAAGCCAGTTTTGAGTAAAAGATCCTCCTGATAGCGAAATCAACCACTCGCCATCAACCCAATCTGCTCTGAATGAGGTGCCTACAATCGTTCCGTAGGTTAGCTTAGAATAACCCCAATCGACATTGAGGCTATCAATAGCAACGAGGCTCAGCTTACTGCCAGAAAATGATTCGATGATACCCGCAAAGGCCTCCTCCATTTCAGCTTCCTTACCTCCCGCTTTGAGCTGAATAGTCGCACTCCGAAGCCGAATCTCTTCAGGAGACCACTGCTCGGTAACTCCAGCTAGGAAAGTAAATGGCCCAGAGAGAGCAAGGATATCAGCCTCGATAAAGAAACTTTTATCTCCTCCTTCGATCTCTAATTCACGAAAACTACCTTGACCTCGCGCCCGCGAGAAGCCACTCGCCTTAAGATCCTCTGCCCCAAGGACTTCAGAAATCTGATCGCTGATCTTTTCACTATAGCTCTCGCTCCCGAAATGGCGATTCAGCAAAAGGTAACCGATCCCAATCGCCGCGGCCACGACAATAAGAAACTTCAGGAAAAAATTCCAAAACTGCTTTATAAGCGAGTAATTTCCCACGATGCCTGCATAGCGTAGCTGGAAAAACATTCCCTGATTACCAATCCAAGCTGCCACTCGGTTTTGATATTCTTGGAGCCTTTCCTCATCGTCAGTTCGTTGCACGCCCCGAGACTAGCGAAAATGAGAGCCATTTGCCAAAGCAAATAATCGGAAGCGACCCTGAATTTCACTCGCGCTCGCTCCACTCGTCCGGTATTGCCTCCCCCGTGGAAGAGAATGATTACAAAGTGAGCCTCGAATTTTTCGAGGGTCCTCTGGATCTACTGCTCTATCTCATCCGTCGGGACGAGGTGGATATCTACGATATCTCCATCCAGCGCATCACCTCGCAGTATCTTGAGTATGTCGAGAGCTTCAAGATGCTCAATATCGACCTCGCCTCCGAGTTCATCTCGATGGCCGCGAACCTGATGTATATTAAAAGCCGGACTCTCCTTCCCAAAAGTGTCCAGCCTCCAGATGAAGAAGCAGATGAGGACGACCCCCGCTGGGAACTCATCCGCCAGCTCATCGAATATAAGAAATTCAAAGACGCCGCCGGCTTCCTCGCTCAGCAAGAAATTGCCCAAGAGCAAGTCTACGCGCACGCACCGGAAAAGAAGGCCCGCCCTGAAAATGAAGAGCCCGCGCCACTCGCCGAGGTCTCCATTTTCGACCTCATCCGCGCCTTTCAAAACGTCATCAAGCGCTTTGAGGAAACGAGTGACTTCGGTGACATCGTCGATGACCGCCACACCGTCAGCGATAAGATGGACCACCTGCTCAACCTCATTCCTCCGGGTCGCTCGCTAAGCCTGCAATCTCTCTTTCGCGAAGCAACCTCTAAGGGAGAAGTGATCGTCACCTTCCTCGCCCTCCTCGAACTCATGAAAATGAATCAGTTCAAAGCGCGACAAGATGTTCTCCTAGGCCAGATCGAGATCGAGCGGAAGAATATTGAGTAGCCCAAGCAATGAGCAAACCCCGACGTATCGCCCTCTTCGGAGGCACCTTCGACCCAGTCCATACTGGGCACTTGGAGATCGCGGAAAAGGCGCAGCAGGCTCTCGAACTCGACGAAATCATCTTTCTTCCCTGTCAAAAGTCACCTCACAAGAGCAACGGACCCGTCGCCGGAGATCAAGAGCGCCTCACCATGCTCACCCTTGCAACCGCCGATCTTCCCTGGGCCAGCGTCAGCGATTTCGAACTACACCGTCCTCTCCCGAACTACACTTGGACGACCGTGGAAGCTCTCCAGAGGAGCTCTTTAAAAAACTGTCAGCTCTTTCTGCTCATCGGGCTCGATCAGTGGGATGCCCTCACCCGCTGGAGTCATCCGGAAAAACTCGCTGCCGTAGTGGAATTTATCGTCGTTGGCCGAGATGGAGAACCCCAGCCTAGAGACGGCTTCCGTGCTCATTTTATCCCTGGAAACCATCCTGCCTCCGCCTCGGAAATCCGCAACCGCTTCCAAAACGGAGAAGCTGCTTCCTGGCTCAGTCTCTCAGTGGCTCAATTCATCACTGAAAGAAATCTCTATAAAGCGGATCGCTGACTTGCCCCCTGCTCGTTAGTTTCCTAGTCTCCTCTCTTATGAAACGATTCTTCATCGCTCTCCTTCTCCCAGTTCTTGCGCTCCAAGCACAAGAAGCACCTGAAAAGGCGGCTCCAGAAGCCAAGAAAAAGGAGGTTCCGCAGTATCTCATCGATCTCGATAACCTTCCTCAAGAAAAGAAGGTCGCTTACCGAAATGCCCTCATCCGTGCGAACCAGGTCTTTCGACAAAAGCGCATCTTCCAATGCCTCGAGGCACTGGCTGAAGCACACAAGATCTACTCTAAAAATCCCGAGACACTCAACCTACAGGGAGCTTGTTACGTCGAATTCCGGAACTTCAAGAAAGCCCGCTCCATTTTTGCTAAAGCTAAAAAACAAACCCCAGACAACCCGAACGTTCTCTTCAACATCGCAGAAATCGAATTCGTCACTCAAAACTGGCAGAAATCTCATGATCTCCTCGTCAAGCTTGCGCCTAACTTTGAGGAAGGGAATTCGAGCATGCACGCACTCGTCAAATTCAAGATCCTTCTCTGCAAGCTCAAGCTGGGCGACAAAGAAGGCGCTCTGGAAATCCTCAAGGACACCACTTTCCTCGATGACACCCCCCTCTTTTATTACGGAAAAGGCGCCATCGCTTATTCTGAGGAAAGCGCGGTCGATGCTGAAGTCTGGCTTGCTCGTGCTAATCGCATCTTCCCGCAGCCCAGCCAGATCGCACCTTGGCAAGACACCCTCATCGAGTTCGGCTACATCAAGAGCTTCTACGGCGGCGATCTCGAGGTCGAAAACAGGTAGATCAGCTACCCGCCCACCTGCTCCAGGATAATGCCATAAAGCTTGGCGATCTCTGGCGCGTCCGATTCCTTATAGACCTCACGGTAGTAGATCTCCTTGATCCCATAAGCGCAGAGCGTCTGCATGCAGGCCGTGCAAGGCATCGTCGTCGTTGCCACGATCTTGGCCTCACCACGCTTGAACAAACTGCAGAGATTCACCTCCGCATGGAGCATGAACTTCTGCCGCCCTTCACGATCATCCCAAAAACCCTCTGGCGCATCGAAGCCCGGCGCGAGGCCATTGTAAGACGTCGCGATCACTCGGTTATCCCAATCCAGCGCCGCCGCCCCCACCTTTCGAAAAGGATCCTCAGAGCGCAAGCTCGCCACCTCAGCGAGAGCCATCGAATATTCAGGAATAGACAAGCGGCGATCGTTCATTCGTTAACCCTGTAGAAATCGCCTCTTCATGTCCAGCCACTCACCTATCAAAAAATTCTCCCGCCGCGCCTCCCTCGGAATGCTCGCCGCCGGAACAACCTCCACTGCTTGGGCTTTCCTCGGCGAACCCGATCATCTCACCGTCACCCGGAAGGACTTCACTCTCCACAACTGGCCTACCGCGCTCGATGGCTTCCGCATCGCCCACCTCACCGACCTCCACTACCGACCCGGGGACGATGAAGAACTCTTCGAAAAAGTCATCGCCGCCGTCAAAAAAGAAGCGCCTGACCTCATCCTCATCACCGGGGACTACATCATCAAAGACCCCTCCTCCCTCCCCGAACTCTGCGCCAAGCTGAAGGACATCTCCGCACCTCACGGCATCATCGCCAGCCCCGGGAATCACGACCGCTGGCACTGCTCCCCCGGCCAGCTTTTAAAACACATCGAAAGCGCAGGAATCAACTACCTCCAGAATGATGGCACCACCCTCCACATCAAAGGCGAGCGCATCTTCATCCCCGCGCTCGACTCCATCTGGGGCGGCCACATCAATCCCGCCCGCGCTTGGAAAGGCCACCGAAAAGGCGACCCCGTCATCGCCCTCGTCCACGAGCCCGATGTCTTTGACCAACTTCACCCCGAGCGCCCCATCTCGCTCCAGCTCTCCGGCCACACCCATGGCGGGCAGTGCCGCGTCCCCCTCATCGGTTACGCACCCGCAAAAGTCCGCTACGGGAGAAACTACATCTACGGTGACTTTCAGAAAAACGACGCCCAGCTCTGGGTCGGCCGCGGCATCGGCACCGTCGGCCTCCGCGTCCGCTTCTCCTGCGCCCCGGAAGTTTCTCTTTTGACGATGCGCGCTCCTTCCTAGAAG
>JALZWA010000269.1 GCA_023299815.1 Akkermansiaceae bacterium | reverse complement strand
CAGCTTCGCACTTTTGGCACTTTGTTTTTTTGAGAGTTGAAGTTTGTGCGGTTTATTTGTCGCTGAGTGCGGCGACTCCTGGGAGGGGCTTGCCTTCGAGGAGTTCGAGGGAGGCACCGCCGCCGGTGGAGATGAAGCTGACTTTGTCGGCGACTCCGAATTTGACGGCTGCGGTGACGGAGTCTCCTCCGCCGACGATGCTGAGGGCGCCGCTGTCTGCGATGGCGTTCGCGATGGCGTCGGTTCCCTTAGAGAAGCAGTCTTTCTCGAAGACGCCCATGGGGCCGTTCCAGAGGATGGTCTTGGCCTTGGCGATTTCGGTTTTGAATTCTTCGATGGCGACGTCTCCGATGTCGATGCCTTCTTTGTCAGCGGGGATGGTGCCGCCTTGTCCGTAGACTTCGGTGTTCCAAGTCTCGGCTCCTTCTTTGAATTCCTTGGTGATGCGGGTGTCGGCGGGGAGCATGAATTTGACGCCTTTTTCCTCGGCGGTCTTGAGGATTTCGAGGGCGAGTTCCTGTTTGTCGTCTTCGACAAGGCTCATGCCGATTTCGTAGCCTTGTGCTTTGCGGAAGGTGTAGGCCATGGCTCCACCGATGATGATGGTGTTGGCCTTATCGAGAAGGGTGAGGATGACTTCAATCTTATCGCTGACCTTGGCTCCGCCCATGATGACGACGAAGGGGCTTTCGGCTTGGTCGAGCTTGATCTGGAGGAATTCGAGTTCTTTTTCGATGAGGAAGCCCATGGCGGACTGGGAGACGTGGTGGGTGACTCCTTCCGTGGAGGCGTGTGCGCGGTGCGCGGTGCCGAAGGCGTCATTGACGAAGAGCTCGGCGTCGCCAGCGAGGGCTTCGGCGAAGGTGGCGTCGTTGGCTTTTTCCTCAGAGTAGTAGCGGGTGTTTTCGAGGAGAATGATGTCGCCATTTGTGAGAGCGGCGCGGGCGGCTTCGGCGTCGGTGCCGATGCAATCTGGGGCGAAGGCGATGCTGCATCCGAGGAGTTCACCGAGGTGCTCGGCGGCGGGTGCGAGGGAGTATTTCACTTCCTTCTCAGCAGAGGGGCGGCCCATGTGGGAGCAGAGGACGATCTTGGCACCAGCGGCCTTGAGGTGTTCGATGGTGGGGAGGGCGGCACGGATGCGGGTGTCATCGGTGATTTCGAGGGCGTCGTTTTTTGGGACGTTGAAGTCGACGCGGACGAGGACTTCTTTTCCAGCTACATCGAGATCACGGACAGTGAGTTTATTCATAATAGGAGGGCTTTTGAGTGCCTGATGGGGGCGGGAGTGTCAAGAAGGGAGGGTGAGCGACGAAAAAGCCCCTGGTCGTGTGGACCGAGGGGCTTTTGGAAGCTTGGCTGGAGTGAGATTATTTGAGCTCCTTGAGGTAGATGTTGCGCCAGCTGACGTCGCAGCTTGGGCCTCCGTGGACTTGGAGGCCGAAGAAGCCTTCTGGGGTGGAGTGCTCAGGGTCAGTGTCCTTGAAGTCGACGCGGAGCTCGCCGTTGAGCCAGGTCTGGATGTGGTTGCCGACGCACTTGATCGTGATCTGGTTCCAGTCGTCCATCTTGGTGACCTTGAGGCCTTGTGCGGTGAAGTCAGTTTGCTGCTTTGCTTGGGCTGTTTTTTGCTCTGGGGTGAGTTTTTTAGGTTTCTTGGGCTTGCTGGGGAAGAGCCAGCCGCGGCGGGCTTCATCGAAGAGGCCGGCGGTCCATGAGCGCTCTTTGTTGTCGCCTTCACATTGGTAGCCATTGACGCGGCCCTTTTCGTTCTGAAGGGCGCGGAACATGCAGCCGGAGTTACCGTCGAGGTTATTGAACTTGAACTGGAAGGTGTAGATGAAGTCGCCGTAGGTTTTGTCGGTGCAGAGGAAGGAGTTGCCCTTGAGGTCCTTTGCAGAGCCGTTGATCTCGCCGTCTTTATTGACGAAGGTGGCCTCGGATCCTTTGATGGTCCAGCCGTCGAGGGTGTCACCCTTGATGAGTGAGACGAAGCCGTCTTTTACGAGAGCTTCAGGAGATGAGTCTATGATGGGGTTGAAGGCAGGCGCTGTGGCATGTTTTTCTCCGTGCTTGTGGCCGAAGAGGGGAGTGGCGAGGGCGAGGGCTGCGAGGATGATGTTTTTCATAAAGTGTGAGTTTCTTTTAAGACGTGAGGGCTTGTCATACAATTCGATTTTATTGAGGAAAACGGATTTTGTGAGGAGGAGTTGTTTCTACTCTGCGATTCTTTGGAGGAGGTCATCGATCTCGCACTTCACGGGGCCGGTGGAGATGCCTCGGATTTCGATGAGAAAGGGTTCGAGGACGGGCCCGAGCGGGGTGGGGGGCTTGAGGAGGTTCCAGAGTTTTTGGCTGGCCTTCATGGCGCGTGCTTCTTTGTGGGACGCGAGGTCTTGCAGGAGCTTCTGGACGGAGCGTGCTTCCTTTTCGGCAATGCCGGCTGCGGTCCAGTCTAGCTTGCGGAGGCGTTGCCAAAGCGGTGAGTCCATGGAGGAGGTGTAGCGGAAGGTGGGATTAAAAAAAGGCGGACCTGCTGGAGGTCCGCCTTTTGGTTGAAGCTTTTCTTCAGGTATGAGGATTAATCCAGCCCCTTAGGAGATCTGACATCTGGCTCATCATCTCCCCAGACACTCTTTGATCCGGTGTCGAAGAGGCCTCCACGACCTCTCAGAAGTGCGCGGCCTTCACCATCTCTTGAGAGGATGTCGGTGGTTACTGAGCTATCGTTCCGAAGGTAGACATACTCACCAGAGTAAGGGTTTTCATCGAAGATAGGATTAGGGCCACCGCTTTTCAGTGGAGCGACGAGGAGCGGAGTCGAGCTTGTGCCGTAGCTGCTAGACAGGGCTTGTGAGTCAGCAAGCATGACGTAGCCAAATCCATTCTCACGTTCCTTGAGGATGTCATCAGGTGTGCTGGTATTGCCGTCACCTTTTCTGGTGTTCTTGACCCCCTTGGCGAAGAAGATTTCTTCACTGTCAGTTTGGCCTGCGATGATGAGCTGAGCCAAGAGGCTATTTGCGTCATCGCCGCCAGGAACTTCAGCGCCTTCTTCTTCAAGCTGGAGACCGGTTTCTTCCGATGGGTAGCTATCGTAGAGGTCACTAAAACTAGTCAACGCCATGCCAATCTGTCTGGCATTGTTGATGGTTTGCGACTGGTCAGCCTTCTTTCTGGTTTTAAGAATCGCCGGAGTCGCAAGGCCCGCAAGGACTGCGATGATGGCGATAACAACGAGGAGCTCCACGAGAGTGAAGCCCTTGCGCGTCATTTTTTTTGTTACTTTCATTATTTTGGTATGGTTTGGGGGACCTTAAATAAAAGCCCCCCGGTTTTATAAGTGAAGAGACTTGGACGCCTACTTCACACCTAGAAGTTACGCCGGAGAAATGTCACGGCAAGAGAAAAGATGGGCAGCCTATTGAAAAGCAGCCTTTAGCGAATCGAGGTCTGCGGCCCCTGCCTGATCGGCGGCGATGATCGCTTCTTTCTGGAGGGTGACGATGGATTTGATGCCGGCGCTCGCGAGCTCTAGCATCTTTGTCATTTCCTCAGGGGAGAAGGTGGACTCTTCACCGCTGCCCTGAAGCTCGACGAATTGGCCGTCCTCAGTCATGACGACGTTGAAGTCGACCGCGGCATCGCGGTCTTCCGGGTAATTCAGGTCAAGGATGGCCTCGTCTTGGTAGATTCCGGCGCTGACGGCTGCGACGAGTTTTTTAATGGGGAAGTCCTTTAGTTTGCCCTCTCCCATGAGCTTGTTGAGCGCGATGGCCACGGCAACCATTCCTCCGGTGATGGAGGCGGTGCGGGTGCCGCCATCAGCTTGTAGAACGTCGCAGTCGACCCAGATCGTGCGTTGGCCGATTTTTCCGAGGTCTACCACGGCGCGGAGCGAGCGGCCGATAAGGCGCTGGATCTCGGATGAGCGGCCATCGAGCTTGCCGCGGGAGATGTCACGCGACTTTCGATCATGGGTAGAATAGGGGAGCATAGAATACTCTGCGGTGAGCCATCCGCCTTTGACTCCTTGGAATTTCATCCAGCGAGGGACAGAATCTTCAATAGTTGCCGCGCATATTACCCGAGTATTTCCAAAAGAAACGAGCACGGAGCCATTGGCGTGTGGGGCGACGTTTGGGGTGAAGGAAATAGGGCGAAGATCAGTAACTGTGCGGCCATCGGGACGTTCCATGGGGGCGGGCATACGTCGAAGAGGGGCTCTCAAGCAATGTCAAAGCGGGTCGGATAAAGATTTTTTGCAATTTCGACTTGCTTACGGGTGTGAAATCGATAGTTCTTGCCGCCCCATGGCAAGAAAATGCTGGATAGAGCGCAACAAGCGCAAAGCTAAGACCGTTGCAAAATATGCAGACCTTCGTCACCAACTGAAGAAGGAGAAGGATTATATTGGTCTGACTATGCTTCCTCGTGATGCGAGCCCGACTCGTTTGGTAAACCGTTGTGAAGTGAGCGGCCGTCGCCGTGGCTTTCTTCGTCGTTTTCGCCTTTCACGGATTGCATTCCGTCAAATGGCTTCCCACGGCCTGATTCCTGGAGTGACAAAGTCCTCCTGGTAGAGTATCGCATGGGGCGTCTGGATTGCTGACGTGCCCAGCACGGCCATCATCTGGCTCCGCCCATGCCTATTTACGAATATTTATCTGAAAGCCCGGGAGAACCGGGCTTCAGTTGTAGGATCTGCACGAAAGGCTTCGAGCTTTTCCGTCCTATCGACCGTGAGGCACTTGTGAAGTGCCCAACGTGCCGCAATGCTGTGCGTAAGGTGATTTCTAAGGTGAGTTCGCCTCGCACTACGCCTGCTAAGCCCTTCTCCACCTCTGATGCGAAGAAGGCGGGCTTCACCGTTCTTGAAAAGCGAGACACCGGTGTTTATGAGAAAATGTAGGTGGTGATGATCGATCTCCCTTTCATGCTGGTTTCGGTTTCATCACCTCCGCCTACGGAATATCCTACTTGGGGAGAAGCGGGGCTTTATCTTCTAGGAATCACCTTTTTTCTTCTCCTGAATGCTTTTTTGTGGCTTCGGAGTTCGCCATTGTCAAAGTCCGCCCGAGCCAGATTGAGGGGGAACTTGAGAGTAAGCCGCGTCGCGCTGGGATCGCGAAGTTTGTCGTTGGCAATCTCGATGGTTACCTTTCGGCGAATCAGTTGGGAATTACGATCGCTTCATTGGCGTTGCCATTTTTAGGTGAGCCTTTTATTGAAAAGTTGGTCGCTCCTTCGCTGATCCCATTTGGTTTTTCGGATAAGATGATTACCGGTATTTCTTACGCGGTAGCGATGGGCTCCTTCACTTTCCTTCACGTTGTGATTGGTGAGCTTTTGCCCAAGTCGATCGTAATCCGGAAGTCTCTTGCTACGAGCCTTGTTATTGCGAGGCCATTGCATATTTTCTATTGGATATGCCGTCCGTTGATATACGTCCTCAATGGCACCGAGAATTTGCTACTGAAGCATATTTTTAAAATTGATCCCATCTCAGAAGGCGAGGCGGTCCACAGTTCTGAGGAACTCGCGATGCTCGTAGAAGAAAGCGAACGTCAGCAGGAGGTGACCGAGACGGAGCGTGAGATTCTTATCAATGCGCTCGAGCTCAATGACATTACGGTGAAGGATGTCATGACGCCTCGGAGTGAGGTCATTTTTCTCGATATCGATCAGGGCTTCCCTGAAAATTTAGAGCACGCGATCAAGGCGACGCATACCCGCTTTCCGCTGGTGAAAGGTCACCTCGATGAAACTCTCGGGCTGATTCACATCAAAGACGTCCTCAAGCTCATGAATGAGCACGAGCCTAGAATTGATCTTGAGAGCGGGGATGTTAGCACGATTGGCAGCTACATTGTCCAGCAACTTGGTCATCTCCCTGATCCGGGTGAGACGGTTGAGGTTGAGGGTTTTGAGGCGACGGTGATCCGCACCGATGGTCGCCGCATCGAGGAGGTGAATTTTACCCGCCTCCCTGAACCTGAGCTGAAGGTCGAAGATGCGTAGTTCGGTCTCGATTTTCAGACTGGCTATTTCGTAAAGTTCGGCTAGTCTAAAGCCCTGCGGCGGGGGCTCTTTAGGTTTTCGTCACTTTTCCGCACTAACACATATTTATGAACCTTCGGATTCCTTTTCATCGTGTCAATTGGGTGAACACGTCTTTCCTCTTTGTGATCACTTCGGTGGGTCTCATCGCGGCTCCCATTTTTCTTTTTCAGAATAGCGTCAGTCCTCTCATGTGGGGGCTGTTCACCTTCTACATGATCGCGACTGGCCTGAGCATCACGTTGGGTTATCATCGTCTTTTTTCCCATCTCTCGTTTAAGGCGAAGTGGCCTGTCCGTCTCGCGACTCTCGTTTTTGGAGCCTGCGCATTTGAGAACTCGGTCATTCACTGGGCCTCGGATCACCGCCGCCACCACAAGCATGTGGATCACGATGAGGACCCTTACGATATTTCAAAAGGTTTCTTCTGGGCGCACATCGGCTGGATCCTTTTCAAGCTCAATGCCGAGCAGCCGATCGATAATGTCAAAGACCTCCGCCGTGACCCACTCGTCCGCTTTCAGGATAAATTCTACGTCTGGATTGCTTTCGGAGTAGGTCTCGTCTTACCAGCTATTATCGGTTACATCGAAGCTGGAGCAGTTGGCGCATGGGCGGGCTTTCTTATTGTCGGCGCGCTCCGCGTCGTCCTCGTGCAGCAGTGCACGTTCTTCATCAATTCACTCTGCCACATGGTAGGAACCCAGCCTTACTCAGATCGCTGCAGTGCGCGTGACAGCTGGATCATGGCGCTCGTCACTTATGGTGAGGGCTATCATAATTACCATCACGAGTTTCAGCACGACTACCGGAACGGCATCAGGGCTTGGGCCTTTGATCCTACCAAGTGGTCCATCATGATTCTCCACAAGCTCGGCCTCGTCTCTGACTTGCGCCGTGTTCCTACCACGAAGATTGTCGGTGCCGAGATGAAAGAAGCCAAGCGTAAGGCTGAGGTTCGCATCGCGGAGCTCTCCCAGCAAGGAACTCTCAGCGAGCAAGCGGTCGCTAAGGTGAATGAGCTCATCGCCCAGCTCAGTGCAAACCTCGAAGAACTCGAGCAAGCGGTCTCTCAGAAAGTCGAAACCTCCCGAGAGAAGATCAAGCAATGGCGGAAAGAGACCCGTGAGCTCACGTCCCAGCTTGGTAACCTCCGCCTCCTCCCATCTTAATGACTGAAGACGAACGCGAAGGAAACGATTTCGGAGCCCAGCCTCTCGACACCATTCTTGATGGCTGGAAAATCACGAACCATCAGGTCGTGGATATTTCTCCCGAGCAGCTCACTCACAAGCAGGTCCAGCGGGCCCGCGGCGGACGTAAGCTCACGCTCAAGATGAAGCAAAAGCTCGCCCGCTCGGTGAACTTCGCCGTCTGGAGCCGCCTTAATAATGGCGAGCGTGACACCTACGTGGAATATTTTCCGAAGCATCTTTTTTCCTACAACAAGGGATACGAGGCGGAAGCAGGTGATCCGAATAAAGCTCTCTATGATGATCTGGGAGCTCGCAAAGTGCGTCCAGATTTCCTGAAGGAGCTGGGTGGGGAGTAAGGTAATCAGCGACTTCGTTCTTTCGGGGAAGGATCTCCTCACTTAGTCTGCGTGCCATGAGATCATTTCTCACCTTTTTTCTTCTCCTCCTGAGCTGTCTTTCCAGCGATGGGCAGGCTTGGAAAGGCGTGATTCATCAAGATCTGGCTTTTCTCAAAAAACAGGCTGAAGAGGGTGATCCTGCAGCGATGGCGGATTATGCCTTCCACTCTTTACGCTGTCTTGATGATCTGCCCTATGAGCCAAAGCTGATCTTTGACTTCTTTAAAAAATCAGCCGCAGCGGGAGATCTTGATGGGAAGATGGGCTTAGCGCACTGCTACTGCTTCGGGATCGGAACTCCGCTCAGCTTTGGCAAGACATACAAACTTGTTCAAGAGGGCCTGAAAGAGGATCACCCAGTGGCGCTCAAGCTGATGGCGATCCTTCACCGGCGCACGCATGATCTATTCGAGATCAATCCTGCCAAATTCCTTGAGTATAATCAGCGAGCCGCAGAGGGCGGCAGTCTCGGTGCGCGCTACAACGAGGTGATTCGTCACTTTTGGAAAGGGAAAGATCGAAATTATCAGGAGGGCATGAAGCAACTCCGCAAGTTCTACAAGGAGACTAAATTTCCGATGGCAGCCATCGAGTTATTTCAAAAGACGGTTGATTTGAAAGAAGGAAACTTAACCAAGGAGCAAGAAGAGATCTACCGAGACGCTCTTCATTATTGCGACTTAGGAGAGCCTTATTGCCTCTTTGAAATGTATCAGAGGTTGGCTTCGATGGGTTTTCACGAGAGGTCCATTCCATTTCTTCTCAAGAGTGCGAGACAAGGCAACGGGAAAGCTTGGATGCGACTTGATAGTCTGACTCTGGGGGGACCATTTCCAGATAAGAAATACGATCTCATTGCCGCGCCAAAACAGTCAAAGAATGCCTTTAGGATGAATGCCTATTTCCATGGTTCTTGGAGTTACTACAGCATAGGCTCGGTGGCTTGGGATATTCTCCAGAAGTTGGACGAGCCCAAGATGGAAGAAGCACTGCCCTTTCTTGAAGTCGATCTCCGCAAGGCTTTGGCGGCGAATCGAAGAGATGTTCACGGAGTTCTCGGCCGCCTTTATCTCTTTGCCGATCCCGAAAAGTATCCTGATCTTTACCACCCTGAATGGGGGGTGCCTCACTTGATCCAGCACAAGGGGAATGGCGCAGTGGCAGTTCTCGGCAGGCACTTCTTCTCAGCTGAGCCAACTCTCGAAAACTTATCCAAAGGTTACGCTTGCGCCATTCTTTCCCGTAAGAGAAAGACCGGACCTTGGATTGATGACAAGGTTTGGGAAAGTCAACTCAAGGAAATGACTCCCGCAGCTCTGGCTCGTGGAAAGCAACTCGTGGAAGAAAACTATCCCGCAGCTCCTAAGTTCAAGAAGGCTGCTACGAAATACCTCTTGGGTCTGGGGCATCTGAAACCTCAGAAAAAGAAGTAGGTTATTCGTCGGGAAATTCTTCTTTTAAATCAGCAAGCCACTCCTCGTATTCCCCCGCACGTGCTTTTCTAACCTCTGATTGATGGGCTCCATTGCTGAGTTTGATTTCTCGTTCTTTTTTGAGTTCGACGAGGTTTTTGCTCCCCATTTTTGAGCCGGTCACGATCAAGACAATTTCCTCTCCTTCTGGCAGCAGTCCAAAAAGCCGTTGGCATTCTTCGACCCCTTCAAGAGAGTTCAAACTTTGCCCGTTGAAAGATCGGATGACATCGTGCGACTGGAGTCCGGCCTTGGCGAGGAGGCTGTCTTTTTTGAGAAGAACGACCATGGGCCAAGATTGAATCTCGGAATGGTCTCCTTCCTCAACATACCAGCGCCAGGATACACCTAAGGTGACTTTCTTGGTGGTGAGGACGTCAAGGCGGAAGAGATCTTTGAGAACATTCCTTATCCTCACTCGGAGTTCGGGATCCCCACTTTCGGAGACTGTCAAAAGAGCAAGTCTCGCGACCTCTCGTGCCTCAGATTGGCCTGCTTCGATTAACAAGGCTTGGCCCTCTTGACGTTCTTGGAAGTTCTCAGAGATGATCTTTTCGAGTGCGCGAGCGACCTGGGTTTCAAGTGTTTCCTTTTCGGCGAACATGAGGTTGGTCGTGATCAGGAAAATCAAGGAGAGGAGGGCTTTGATGCGGGAGGTGTTCACGGGATGGGTGCTCGAAAAATGCGTTCGGGTTTTCTCAAGAAGCTTGGTGGCTAGGAGTCTTATTTTGATAAGAGGAAGATTCCTATACTGATGGCCGTGATGGGAATCAGCAGCATCAAATAATCTCCTTTGGTGCATCCAGGTTCTAGGAGGCAATCGTCTGGTTTCAGTGGATTGTAGAATACTTTGGACTCTGAGCCTTCTGGGTAGATGTCTGTGATTTTCTGAGCCATTGATTCGATGGAAATTCCTTCGGCTTTTCCTCGGATGTCGTTCCCTTCGAATGCTCTTCCATGAACTTCGAATGAATAGGAGATATCGGGATAATATAGGGTTGATCCTTTATTCGATTTCTTCTGGCTCGTCTTGGATTTGGTGATGGTGGCTTGGGTCGATGGCCAAGCAGTGGCTCTTCGTTTTCGTGAAATAGATCCGCCAATTCCCCAAAGGGCTATCAGACCAATGCTGAGAAAAATATAGGAAGCGGGGTTGTTCATCGTGATTGACCGTTTGGAGGTCTAGCGCTGCTGGGCCTTGGCTTGCGGGAGGAAATCCTGCAGCGCTTTGATGCGGGTCGAGCTCACGGGGTGAGTGCTGAGGAGTTCCGGTGTTGTGCTGCCTCCTTGCTCGGCCATGCGCTTCCAGAGGTCGACCGCTTCTTCTGGCCGGTAGCCGGCGCGGGCCATGAAAATGGTGCCGACTTTATCTGCTTCGAGTTCTTGTGCGCGGGAAAAGGTGAGGCCGAAGGCGATGTTCCCAACTTTTGGAGCAAGTTGACCGAGGCTGCTATCGCCTCCGAGGACGGCTCCGAGAAGGGCGCTACCGACGGCGATATTTTGGCTGTTCTTGATGCGGGATTGGGCGTGATTTGAAGTGACGTGTGCCATTTCATGCGCGAGGACGGCGGCAAGTTGGCCATCGGTGACAGCGACTTTGAGAAGGCCGGTGTTCACTCCGACTTTCCCGCCGGGCACGGCGAAGGCATTTGCGCTGGGGTCATTAAAAACGACGAACTCCCAGTTCGTTCCGGGGAGGTTGACGACGGGCTTGAGGCGATTGGCGACTCGGCTTACGCGAGATTTTGCGTAGGAATCAGTTGAGACGGGCGTCTCGCTACGGTGTTTATCGAAGGCTTCGCGTCCGGCTTTTTGAATACTTTCAGAAGCAGGGGCCATGGCGACCGCACCCGTCTGGGAGTTGAAGGCCGCTGGTGTGGCACAGCTGATGACGGCGATGGGGAGGAGGAGGGTGGCCGATTTGTGGAGGAGGGCTTTTTTCAAGATCTGCTTCATGAGAGGGATCGTAACATTTCTTCAGAATCATCTCCATAGAGAATTCCCTATTCAGTTCGCGCTGGGCGGTGTTGAATGGGCGCGCGCGTGAATCTCCCCAACTCCATCACTATGGGACGTCTTGTTTTGACAGGTGTCTTCATCATTTCGGCTAGCATCGGAGGGTTAACCGCGCACATTATCGCTCTAGCGAGCTTCGTTCTCGCTACGATCTCGGATTGGCTTGATGGCTACCTCGCGCGGAAGTTGAATCTGGTGACCTCGCTCGGGAAGCTGCTTGATCCTCTGGCGGATAAGATTCTTGTCGCAGCGGCTTTTGTTTATCTTTCATCAGAAGATCTCTGTCCGGTTTGGGTGACCTCTGTCATCATTGGGCGCGAGTTTCTCGTCACGGGGCTCCGGCAGATCGCGGGTCAGTTGAGAGCCTGGCGGGACAGTTGATAGCCTGGCTGGTATTTTGTCAAGTCCCTGGCTGGTTTTTGTTTTTTTGGCAGCTGGTTGTGTTCG
>JALZWA010000268.1 GCA_023299815.1 Akkermansiaceae bacterium | reverse complement strand
TGCCATAACTCGCACGAGATCTTTCAGGACATCGAGCCGGTCACTTTTTGGAAAGGCTTCAAGTCAGTCACCTTCCGCCTCTGGGATGAGGAGAAGCGCCAGCTCATCAGCTTCAAACAGCTGAAAAACAGGCCCCGGACGATCGAAATAGCCTCATAGCCGAGCTCGAGTATTTCTAGAAAGAAATGTAGCAACCTGACTTTATCGATCGGATAGCCGTAAAAGGGGGGACATTACCGCTCCCGATTCAGCCAGGCTGCTACAAGACACACACAAGACGGAGTTTAGGTGGTCAGGGTCGGCTCGCTATGAGAATCAAAGGATCTGATTATACCCTTCTCCGCTGCATAAAGATCCCCCTCATCCGTCAGGATCCCTAGCCTCGGTATTTCTTTGTCAGACGCTTTGCACATTCAATCTGCGAGCCTGTCTCAAGGCAGCATTTCCGACGCGCGCGAATCCAATCCACCGGATTCTCCCCCTTCGGGATGAACCCCGCCTTCGCGCACCAAGCGATGATGAACTGCCCGGTCCGGCCGCAGCCCGCCACGCAATGCACCACCACCGGCTCTTTCGCGGCGTGATGCTTGTCCATCAGGTCTAGAAACTGATCAATCTGCCGATCCGTCGGCACCCCGTAGTCCGGCACATGGAAAAAGTGATAATCAAACTGCTTCGGCACATCCTTCCGGTTGTCGAACTCGCACACATTCACCACCGCCTTGATCCCCTTCTCCTGGAAAATATCAAAGACATAAGGATCAGGCCACCACGAAGCCGCGATCAGCCCTTCCACGATCCAAGTAAAAGGCTCAGTCCGCTCCGGCTGTCCTCGCTCCGGCCAATATGAAGGTCTAATAGTCATAGCTATTTATGACACTCACATGAAACGATTCAATCATGCAAACCGCCCAGTCATGCAAACCGCTTGAGAAAGTCTCCAAAAAACCCGAAGAGCCTCTTTTTTTATTAAGAATGAAACTTCTCTTCATCACCGAGGTTTCATCCCCCCCTGATGAAACTCCTTCTTTTCTCACTCGCCCTCTCTCTCGCCCATCCTGCCTTCGCCCAGCGCGGCAGAGTAGACAACGCACCCAAAGTAGGTGACCCGATCCCCAAGATCACCGCTATCACCCTTGCCGACAGCAAAAAGATCGACCTTTCGAAACCCGAAAAAATCACCGTCCTCGTCTTCGGATCCCACACCTGAGGCCCCTTCATGAGACAGGCCGGGCGCCTGCAAGAACTCTACGAAGCACATTCTAAAAATGCCGACTTCTGGTGGATCTACATCCAAGAAGCACATGCTACTGATGGCCGCCGCCCCAGTAAGACTGTCAAAATCCCCCTCCACAAAACGATCAAAGATCGCACCACCGCAGCGACCGGATGCTCCACCGCCTCCGGGCTCACAATTCCCGTCCTCATTGATGACATGAAAGACTCCGCATCCACTGCCTACTCAGCCCTCCCCGAACGCTTCTTCATCCTAGGCGCCGATGAAAAAGTAGCCTACGCCGGAGGCCGTGGACCACGAGGAGTCGATCTCGACGCTCTCGAGAAGCGCCTCAAGGAACTCACTCAAAAGGAGTCCAAATAATCTCGTCCAGTAAAAGCGCTGGACAAATATGAAGTGGCAGCCCGATTCATCAATCGGAGGATCATAAAGGGGGAACAGCGTCCCCTCCGACCTCGCCAGGCTGCCACCAAGACATACACGAGGGAGACTCTAAGGCGCTTGCTCTCAATCGCTATGAGAATCAAAGACCATCATTATACCCTGTCTCCGTGGGTAAAATAGATTCTCATCCGTCACCTCCATCACATCGCCACCGGGGCACTGTGAAGACGCCCCTTCTAACCACTTCCTAACTCGACCAACCCCCGAAGATCCGCGAGAGTTTCCTCCGAGGTCTCTTTTCTCCCGTGATTGAGGCGGACTCCTTTTAAGGGAAGCTCGCTCGCAGCTTGGAGACTCACGAGGGCTGCTGGGTGGTCGTCATTGAAGATGCGAGGCGGAGGCTTAGGCCCGCCGAGTTGATTACAGAAAAGGTCACCTGCGAAGAGAAGCCCACGCTCTCGCTGGAGAAAGCCGCAGTGCCCCACAGTGTGCCCGGGGAGTGAGATGACCTCGAGACCACCCCAAAGATCGAGGGTGTCACCGGCTTGGAACCAGTGATCGATTTTGGGGATACGGTAGCGGAGGGCGGTGCGACCAAGCCACTCGAGTGCCCCGCAAACTTTACTCCAGCCTAGGCAGGAATGACGACCTTCGATGTGCGCTTGATCAAGCAAGGGCGCGTAGACCTTGCAGCCGGAAAGCTCTTGGAGGCGAGCCACGTTGAAGGTGTGATCGAGATGGCCGTGGGTCAGGAGAATGCTTTTGATGTCACGGAAACCGAGACCGAGACTTTTTAAAACCTGCTCGGTGGCACCAACACCGCCAAGGAAACCACTGTCGATCAGGTGGACACCCTCATTCCCGATGAGGAGATGATGGTGAACGAAGAGTCCACGGACTTGGACGAAGTCTGGCACAAGCCTACTTTTAAGTAGATTACGGGAGGAGTCGATCTTGATCAAAGCAGAGAGAGATCCAGCTTTTTGATATTGATCCCCCGCCTCGCTTGTCAATGATGCCTCAAGTTATCGAAAAAATGGACAAGGGGGAACGTTACGAGATTCAAGCAAAGATCGGCCAAGGGGGAGTCGGTGCGGTTTATCGTGCCATCGATCATCATCTGAATCGTGAGGTGGCCATCAAGCGCGTCCTCGCGGGAGGAGGTTACGAAAATCAGGATGAGGCCACGAAGGCGATGCTGAAGGAGGCGACCTCGCTTTGCTCGATCCAGCACCCTCACATTGTCACAGTTTTCGATGCAGGAGTGGACGATGATGGTCCCTATGTCGTGATGGAGCTCCTTTCCGGCCGCACCATTGATGAGATGGTAGAGCGTGGGACACTGACCCTGGAGGACTTCCGCGAAGTGGCCCTACAGACTCAGGAAGCGCTCATCGCGGCGCAGGATCTCGACTTGGTCCACCGCGACATTAAGCCCACAAACATTATGGTCACCTGGCTCCCAAGCGGACGCTTTCAGGTGAAGCTGGTGGACTTTGGATTGGCAAAATTTTCCCCCAAGCCATCACTTCAGACGATCGATCACGGAGACGCCGTCTTTGGCTCGATCCACTTCATGGCTCCGGAGCAGTTCGAGCGCACCCCGCTGGACAAGCGGACCGACATGTATTCCATCGGCTGCGTCTACTACTACTGCCTCGCAGGTGTCTACCCCTTCGGTGGGGACACGGCCCCTCTGGTCATGACGGCCCATCTTCAAAATACTGTGACCCCTCTCAGCGAGCATCGGCCCGACCTTCCGAGCTGGCTTTGTGACTGGGTGATGTGGCATCTTGCCCGCCCGATGGACGATCGCCCCAGCGACGCCCGCGAATCTCTCTCCAAATTTCTCATGAGCGAAAATCCAAATACCTCCACCCCCGCAAATCCAGAGCAGCCCAAACGACCGAAGCTAATCATTCCCGGAGCAGCTCCCGCTCCTGATCCTGCACCAGCTCCCGTAGTTGCTCCTGAGACCGCACCCCAGCCCATCCTTCCACCCAAGGGAGCCAAGCCCTCGGTGCATACTCAACCACAAGCGCTCAAAGCTCCCATTCCTGCTCCGATCACCCCGGCCGCACCACCTGCTGAGCCTACACCAATCACCGAGCCAGTCGCGGAAACACCCGCTGTGCCCGTTGCTGTGCCCCCTGCGGCACCCGCCCCTGTTGTGGTGACCCCACCTGCTCCAGTAGCCACTCAGCCTGCACCTCCTGCTCCGGTTGTTCCTGCCGCGGTCGCCACTGCTTCCCTCACACCCGCGAGCGAACAACAAACTGTCCACCTTCAGGGAGCTACGCCACCGATCACTGCTCCCATCGCCGGATCTGCTCCAGCACCCAATCCTCTCGGCGGACCGGTAGAAGCTGCTGCCGCTGGCGGGGCCGTCGCGGGAGCTCCTATGGGCGCACCTAAAAAAGGAATGAGCCCTGCAGTGAAAGCCACCATTGGAGCCTTCCTCGCTGCGGGACTAGTCGTCGCCATCATTGTTTTCATGGGTAAGTCGAGTGAGAATAACCGCATCGATCGCATGAACGAGCTTGTTGCGCCCTACAGCGACATTGACCCCAGCAAGCCACTTCCCACTCAGGAGTTGAGTGAAGATGATATTTCGCTCGTGCTGAGTGAAATCATCACCCCCGGCGCGAAAGAAAAGGGAGCCCGCCCAGCCTACCTCACCGTCCTCTGGCAGGCCGAATCCGCAGATGGAAATGACATCGATGCGCAAATCGCAAAGTTTGCCGCCGAAGAATCCATCAATACCGATATCCGAATCAAACTTTTTGAAGTCCTCGGAAAACGCAAGAGCCCGAGCGCGATCAACTCACTCATCAAATTCGCCGGCAAAACTGACAAAGCCCCCGAGGGGAAATCTGCCCTCGCCGCAGCGAGCAAAATGGCGACCGCCGATAACTTCGGTGATCTTTTAGCGGTCATTTCCATTGCCGAGGACAAGCGAGTGAAAGCGCAGAGTGCCGCCGTTCTTAGTGACGTCGTATCCTCCGCGAAGGACAGCACCTCTTATGCTCCAGCCATCGTCGGAGCCTACAAGATCGCGGTCGATGACGACACGCGCGCCTCCCTCATCCGCCTCATGGGTGCCGCCGGTGGCGACGAGGCCACCGCGATCATCAAAGAAAGCATCAGCAGTGAGGACAAGACGCTCCAGCTCTCGGCCATCGCGGCCCTGCGTCAGTGGCCTGATGGCTCGATGTTTGAGACGCTTCACGACTTTGTCGATGGACAAGAGGACAACACCCTCCGACGCGAAAGCTTCGAGGCGATGGTCTCTTTCCTCAATAAAACTGAGAGCATCGAAGACGAGGATAGGGAAATCTTCTGGTCCGATGTCGCCACCGTCGCCGTAGGTGAAAACGAACAACTCAAAGTCGTCGGCGCCATGGCGAATCAGAATGGCCTCTGGGCCGAAGCGGTCCTCGATTACTTTATCGAGGATGAAGATGCCGATGCCACGGACCGAGTGATCGACCGCGCAGACCGCGCCAAGCGAGCTCTCAGCAGCCGCATCCGCCGCCTGAACAAGTAGTCTCCCCAAGCAGACCTTTCCTCTCAAAGCGCTGTCATCTCCGACAGCGTTTTTTTTGCCCACGTCACGAGAACCTACGTCCCAGACTTCACCTCATTGCGAGTGCCCTGGTTTCGAACCTTGCCCCGACTGATGACGCGGTTCTCCAAAGAATGCTCGCCGAGAATCACTGGATGCTTCGTGAAATTTTCCAAACGAATGCGCGAAGCTCGATAGCTCTCTGGGGCGAATTTTTCAAAGTTCCGCTCCAGACCTGCAGGCACCTCAGGATGCACTACACTCAAAAAGTCAAAGCGCAATGAATAGCCCACGATGATCGGGCGCAGCTGATCGGCAGCCTCATCCCCTCCCGACTTTAAGCTGATGCGATGGTCACCCCCCTTGATCGCGGCCAAAGGATGATCACCCAGCGAATGTGGAGCCGGAAGAACCTCGAGATCGATCCTTTGCGAAGTAGCACCATCTGAGTGAATGTAGAGCAAAGGTCCATAAGCGGCATTCCCCTTGCAGTTCTGAATGGTGCCTCGATTTGGAATGGAAAAACCCTGCACCACACAATCGATCACCTCACAGTTTGAGATCTCAGCGCTCTTCGCCATGTAGAGTTTAATACCACCGCGACACCTCGAGACCTTGCAATTCTCCACCCTCATGTGCCCCGTGCCGCTGTAAGCTCGGATGCCGTCCTCGACAAGATTCACCATATGATCACGAGGAATCGCCACACCCCTGAGATCCTCGGGCCACTGAATCTGGTAGTTGAACATCCGCGGAAGATCCCTTTTCCCCTTCTCTTCATAAAGCCCATTGCTTCGCCGAACCTCTCCCACGACCTCGGTGTTTTTCACGAGAATATCATCCCCGCCTTTCTGCACGAAAATGGCATGACCAAAAGCCTCCATCTTCACGTAGCAGCCATCGATAACATTCCGCTTCCCGGTCAACAAGATCCCAGAGTGCTTCTTCAAACCCACCACGGCACCTCCTCCGATACCATACATATTGCCATACCCGTAGGGATACGACCCCCGCACAATCATGCGGCATCCAATCAGCAACACGTCATCTCCTGTCACCTTCATCTCGGTGACACTCCGGTAAGGGGCATTCTTGGAATCTTGATTGTAGCTTCCAAAGTCCGTCACCTGAGTGCGCCCATCAGGATAGACATTCTCAAAGGTGCCTCCCTTGAGCGTGACATGATCTCCGCTAATCAAGTAACTCGCTCGCTCCCTCCGGCGGCTCAAGCTCATCTGCTGCACGACACGGATCGGCATCTCAATCGTCACTCCGGTAAGATCAAAATCGTTATTCGACCCCGAAAAGCGGAAGGCTGCTGACCGGTCCTGCAGATCTTCCACTCGATAAACTCCGGGCTTCATGACCACACGCTGATCGCTTTGGGACAACGTCGCTCGCAGCTCCTTGATCGATGACACCTCAATCGCAGCCCCCTTTTCCTCAGACAGTAATTCGTGCACCTGAAAGTTCGAGTAAATGTGATGAGTGCTCACCATCCGGAAGCCAAAGTAACCTTCGTCATAAACCGGAAAGCTCTTCAAATCATAAACCGAGTCCGCGAGAACCCTCTTCCCCTGATCATCTCGGCGCTCCACCTGAATCTTGTCTCCTGCTGAAGTCTCATAGACGAGGCGCCCATCGACAATATATTGGATGACATCATCATAGGCCACCAGCTGCACGGTCATCAATTTCTCTGGAGTGATCAAAAAATCAGACTGCCCATCCCGCTCCGTGAGAGCTAAATGCTCCACGGGCTCTCCCTTCACTTCGCGAGGGTATCTCCGCATGCGCGTCGTCGTATTTCGCCCGCCGCCACTACTGGCATAGTAGCCATGCATCACATCGTAATCGCCGAACTTCCCGCTAAAGCGAGCGGAATCAAAGAGCTTCGCCTCGGGATCACTCGCCATCCAAAAGTGATTGAGATCACTCGGCTGCAATCCTTTCCCCCCATCTTTAGAAATGGGACAGAGAACATCGTAAGTGATGGTCACACGCGTCTTGAGCTTTTCCTTAAACCAGACGGTGCATCCCCGATCAGGGACGAAGCAATCCAGCACCTTATCCTGAGCCTTCACCCAAGCCTTGCCCTCGCGCTCTTGGAGCTGGACGACCCAGCTATCAAGATTCTCAAAATCGTCCTGCACAATCCGCTCTCCGATCCGAAAGAGCCCCTTCCCTTTTCCGAGCACCTGCGGGGAGAGCTCTCTCGCGACGACATTCATCGAGAGACTCAGCACGAGCCCGAACAGAGAAACACAAGAGCCTAGCTTCATATTCAATTTTAAAAACACACCCAAAAATATGGGCTTCACGAGATTAAGAGCACTCACCTGGATTGCAAGCAGGGCAGGCTATAACGATAAAATAGGACTCAACCCTCACTCTTCTCTCACTTTAAGAACACCTCGAGCCGCTGAAAACTTTCATACTTGGAGCTCGTCACTGCCTCACAAAAAAACTGTTAGGTTATATAAATAATCGTTGATCCTTAAGGTTATTTCTTGTAATCTCCTTGTCGTAATAGGGTGTTTCGCGCTACGTTCGAGACACCCCTTAATTATGAAAACACTCTTACTAGGTTCATTCCTAGCTGCTTTCACGCAGCTTTCGCATGCCGCTCCCTCGCATGAGGTAACGACCGTCCCCGAACCCTCTGCTGCCATCATGGGTGGCATCTGTGGCATCATTTTCCTCCTCTGGCGGAAGAAGTAGATCTCCCATCAAGTAATCGGTTCTTGCTATCAGCAAGAATATGATGAAGGAGAACCCCCCGCATTCCTGCGGACTCACGCTGATGGACACTCTTCCTTTTTCCGAACTCGGTCTCTCCGAGGCCATTCTCGCATCTGTGCAAAAGATGGGCTATGAAAGCCCATCGCCGATTCAAGCCAAGACAATCCCTCTGGCGCTCACCGGAAAAGACATCATCGGTCTCTCCCAGACCGGCTCTGGTAAGACCGCCGCATTCACTCTCCCAACCCTGCAACGCATCGATCCCACGATCATGAAACCGCAGGCACTCATCGTCTGCCCCACCCGCGAGCTCGCGATCCAGGTCTGCGAGGAAGTCTTCAAGCTCAGCTCCGGTGCCGGAAATATCCGCTCCATGCCCGTCTACGGCGGCGCACCGATCGACCGCCAGCTACGCGGCCTCCGAAAAGGAACCCACATCGTCGTAGGAACCCCAGGCCGTCTTCTCGATCACCTCCGCCGGAAAAGCTTCGACCCAAGCTTGGTCAAAACCGTTATTCTCGATGAAGCAGACCGCATGCTCGACATGGGCTTCCGTGAGGAAATGGAAGACATGCTCAAGGCCCTCCCGAAGGACCGCCAAACCCTCTTCTTCTCCGCTACGATGAACCCCGGCGTCCGCCGCCTCATCACAAAGTTCGGCAATGACCCCGAACTCATCGAGATCGAGCGCAAGGCGCTCACCGTCTCCAGCATCGATCAATCCTGCTACGAAGTCCGTGGCCGCTCGAAGGTGGAAGCGCTCTCCCGCATCATCGACATCGAGAAGCCTAAGCTCACGCTCATCTTCGCGAACACGAAGCGCGTCGTCGATGACCTCACCGAATCTCTCCTCGCGCGTGGCTTCACCGCTGACCGTCTCCACGGAGACATCACGCAATCCATGCGTGAGCGCGTCCTCAATAAGTTCCGTGAAGGAACCGTCGAGATCCTCGTCGCGACCGATGTTGCCGCTCGTGGACTCGACATTGATGACGTCGAGCTCGTCGTCAACTTCGAGCTCCCACAAGACCCCGAGGACTACGTCCATCGCATCGGCCGCACCGGTCGTGCTGGTCGTGATGGTAAAGCTGTCAACTTCGTCTTCGGCCGTGACATTTACCGCCTCCAGACGATCGAGAAATACATCCGCCAGCCGATACGCCGCGAGCGCATCCCGACGCGTGAGGATGTCGAGGGACGCCGTGCCGACCAACTCTTCGAAACGATCCAAGAGCGTCTCGAAGCCGGGGACTACAAGAGCTACCAGCCCTACCTCGACCGCCTCCTAGAGCAGGGTCACACCGCGACTGATATTTCCAACTCACTCATCACCATCATCCGTGAGACCAGCGGCCGTGAAGGCCAATTCATCGCAGAGGATAACGATAAGAACGAACCCTTCTCAAATGAGCGCCCTAGACGCGACCGTGGCCGCAACGATCGGAATGACAGACGCGATCGCAATGACCGTGCAGATCGCAGCGAGCGCGGCGGTGACCGTGACCAACCCCGCGAGCGTAACCGCTTCGAGCGCAAAGAGCGCAGTGGTCCAAGCGATGCCAAGATGTCCACACTCTTCCTCACCGTCGGCAAAGCGCAGAGCGTCAAGCCAGGCGACATCGCCGGCATGATCTACCGCGAGTGCGAATTACCTGATGGCATCCTAGGCCGTATCCGCATCTTCCCGAAGCACACCCTCGTTGATGTCGAAGCAGACCACGCCGAAGGAGTCATCTCCGGCTTGAAGAACTCCCGCCTCCGTAACCGCTCCTTCCGGATCGATCACGACCGCGGCCGTAACGAGGACTAAAAACCTCACTCAACAGCAAAACCAACCACGGCTTCAACCCCGTGGTTTTTTTGTGCCCCCATTTCCCACGGCCCAAAGGGCCAATCTAACGGAGCCCAAGGCGTCGCCTTGGGTAAGATCACTCAGACAAGAAAAGGCCAAGCTCAGCAAGTCGTGGCTCTATTGGGCACTCGCAGGCCCAAACCCGTCGGTATCGACCTCGAATCACGGGCTACGGGGCGATCACCTCACACATCGGAATGCTCCCCTTACCCATGAACCCGTTTAATCGAAAGGCCCAGGGCGATGCCCTGAGCTCCGTTAGATTGGCCCGTTGGGCCGTGAGAACTAAAAGGGTAAACAGATTGAACTTAGAGCAACCCTAGTTCTCTCAACTGCTTTGCCGCCGTCCCCGCGAAATCACGATTCGCTGCCGGAGAGGCGGGCGAGGGATGAAGGATCTTCCCCAGCTCCCGTGAGCCATCGCTCGCTGCTGCGAGCTGCTTTTCAGCGAAGGCTCCCACTCCGATCAAGTGCGTGGGGTTCAAGATCTCAATCACCTGCCGCAGGTGCGCGAGACAAGCCTCCTCCACCGGAACCATGCAATCGCGCGGGAGTTTATCCGGCGTCAAATTAGCCCCCGTGTCCCTCATCCAAACCAGCGGGCAAAAGTTCGCCACAAAGTGATCCGCAAAAAACTTCTCCGCAGTTCCGAACTCTTCCTTAAAGAATCCCCACAATCTTCTTCCTGAAACCTCAGACCGCTCACAATCAAATCCCGTCACCGGCCGCTTCTTATGCTCGGTCTCCGGCTTCTCCACCGCCCCAGAAATCCCCATCCAATCCCGCACATGTGGAATCTCCCCAAAAGGAACCCCCGTCTGCGCCATCCCGTAGGGCCCGGGGTTCATCCCCAGAAAAAGAACCTTCTTCTCCCCTGCCCCAAACTTCCTCAGATAATCACAGTGCCTCTCCCACGCATATTCCAGCGGGTTGTAAGTCGTGTGCACCGGCTCTGGGAAAGTGAGCCCACGGAGGGCTTCACGAAGATCATCAGCGGCTTGAATGAGAGGATATGACACGCCCAAATAATCAGCTAAAAAGATCTGGAAAGGAACGTAAATCTCACTGAAACGATGAAGACTGAAAATCTATATTTGGCCAAAAGTCTCTTTTTTTCGGACATTTGGCCAACTATAGATTTAGAAACCCTCCTAATCATGACTCAAAAAGAACATCAATCGTGACCTGCTGGTGCACGAGTTCACGAGAATATTTGTTCTCTTTCACACCATGAGTGGTCAGAAAACTCACGAAGGTATTCTTCCGGGTGCGGGTGACTTCCTGAAAAGTTTGAAGCCGATTCCGGAGCGTCTCAGCATAAGCCTTGGTGATGATAAAAGGCGCTTGGGAAAACTTAATCTCCATGAGGTTGATCGACTGATCAGCACGATCAATCAACAGGTCGACCTGCGCTCCATCGGGCCAAGTCTCATCCGGTCGATGAATCCAGCTCGACTCGTAGCTCGCCACGTCTCTGATTCCGAGCCCCCGGAGAATCTGCGGGAAGTGCCGCTTTGCGAGCGACTCCAGCGCATATCCGCTCCAGGCCCGCCAGCTCGGCGTCGTGATGATCTTCGTGAAGTTATCTCCCGCTTGCAGACGCCGCGCCTCGATCCAGCGGAGGTAGAAAATAGAATATTCATCGCAGAGCCGGTAGAGCGTGTCCTTCTTTCGCTTCTCAAAAGGAAGCGTCGCACTCACGAATCCAGCCTCGGTCAGCTCGGTTAAAAGCCGCGTGAGCCCCCCGCCGGATGAATAACTCGACGTCAAATCCGCTCGGGTGAGTCCCTGAGGCTTGGCCGCCAGGAGCCGCACGATCTCAAGGTGACGCTCCGCTCCATCGAAGAGCGAGTGATAGAGCCTCGGGAACTCCTCCCGCAGAAGACCGCCCGTGGTAAAACACAGCCGCTCGATGCTCTGACTCGCGGACTCACCCCGCTGGACCTGCTTCAAATAATGGGGAATACCCCCACAAGCCATGCTGAGAGTGAGAATCTCATAACGGGTCAGCTTCACCCGCCGAGCCTTGAAATAGGCCTCGGTCTCGGCTAAGGAAAAAGGTTCTAGCCGAATGCGTGCCGTCACTCGATTATGGAGTCCCCCTTTATTATTGAGAATCTTGGAAATCATCCATGAGGCCGCGGACCCGCAGCCGACGAGAAGAAACTGCTTATGCCGCGAGAGGTAGGTATTCCAAAAGTGATCCAGCGCGGGCAGGAATTTAGAGCGCGGACTCGCAAGCCATGGGAGCTCGTCTAAGAAGATGACGTGCTTTCGGTTCTTAGGAAGGGAGTCAAGAAAGTCGCGCAATTGATCAAAGGCCTCCATCCATGATTTCGGGACTGGGAGGCTCTTACGCCGCATCTTAGCGACGAGAATCTTGTGGAATCTTGCCAGCTGATCCGTGAGGCTCGTATCGATGAGACCCGTCAATTCAAAGGCGAGATGCTTTTTAAAATGCTCTCTGATGAGAAAGGTTTTTCCCACCCGTCTCCGGCCATAAATGATGAGAAAATCCGCCTCCGGTGCCTTCAGAAGCCGGTCTAAAGCAGCAGTCTCTCTATCTCTTCCAACAATCGCCATAAATCTATATCTGGCCAAAAGTGCCTAAAAAAGAGAGATTTGGCCAGATAAAAGAATACCTACACGACCCTTCCATTTTCTATATCTGGCCAAAAGTCCGAAAAAAAGAGAGATTTGGCCAAATATAGAAATAGAGCCTGCTTCCTAAAGAGCCGCTCATCCAAGCCGCGAAGCTATTTCATCAGCTCTCTCGGGATCAAGGTCGCGACTTCTGCCCCCTGCTCCGCGAGCGCCCAGCGCTCCACCGGGAAATCGATCACCACGATTCCCGCGGTCGGGAGATTGACGAGTCTTCCACCAGTGAGACGATTCACGAGGTCGGTCCAAGTCGGGTTATGACCGATGAGGAGC
>JALZWA010000267.1 GCA_023299815.1 Akkermansiaceae bacterium | reverse complement strand
GCTCTGGCCGCACCCCCTTCTCGCGCGGGGGCGATGGGAAATCAGCCCTCGGTCCGGTTCTGCGTGAATATCTCGTCAGTGAAGCGATGCACGCCATGGGCATTCCCAGCACCCGCGCACTTGCCGCCGTCTCCACTGGTGAAGCTGTCTACCGCCAAGAGGGCCCCGTCCCCGGCGGGGTCTTCACCCGTGTCGCGGCCAGTCACATCCGAGTCGGCACCTTCCAGTATTTTGCAGCGCGACAAGACACTGAAGGCGTCGAGATTCTCGCTGATTACGTGATCAAAAGGCACTACCCACTGGCCAGTTCAGCTCTCGAATTACTCGATGCCGCGATCTCGGCGCAAGCCTCTCTCATCGCTCACTGGATGTCTGTCGGCTTCATCCACGGGGTGATGAACACAGATAACTGCGCTATTTCTGGCGAGACGATCGACTTCGGCCCCTGCGCCTTCATGGATAAATTTCACCCACAGTGTGTCTTTAGCTCCATTGATCGCAACGCGCGCTACGCCTGGGGAAATCAGCCCAGCATAGCGCACTGGAATCTCACCCGCTTCGCCGAGACTCTCCTCCCCCTCATCGATTCCGATCAAAACACCGCGATCAAACTCGCCGAGGAATCGCTCCACAAATTCGCCCCGCAATTCCAAGAGCACTACCTCGCCCGCTTTCGCGAAAAATTGGCGCTCCCCGCAGACAGCGATCCTAAATTTGTCGATGCCACCCTCGACCTCCTCGCCACGCAGCAGATCGACTTCACCCTCTTCTTCCGCCGGCTCACGCAAGTTGCCGACGGGGCCACCCCCGCTGAACTGACCACTCTTTTCGAAGACCCCGCGCCCTTCCAAACTTGGTTAGGCCAATGGCGAGAGCACTCAAAGCCCAGCGAACTCTTAGCTCAGATGCGCGGCGTGAATCCCATCCGTATTCCTCGGAATCACCGGGTCGAGCAAGCGATCCAAGCCGCTTATCAAGACGACTTCTCCCTTTTTAATCGCCTCGCCGAGGCATGGCTAAAACCTTTTGAAGAAGACGCCTCTCTCCGCGATCTTGAAGCCGCGCCCCTCCCCGATGAAGTGGTGCAGGAGACCTTCTGCGGGACCTAATAAAAAAGCGCCCACCCGATCAAAGGAGGACGCTTTTTGAAAATGACGTGTCGCTAAAATCAGCCCTCGTAGGAGCCCTCGACGCGGGCGGCGACATCACGGTAGCCGTAATCCACCTCGTAGATTTCCTTAAAGCAGCCAATCGCCTCTTCCTTACGCTCACTAGCGGTGTAAATCAGACCCAGCTCGTAAAGGACTTCCTTTTTGGTGGAATCCATTGCCACGAGTTCATCCTTGGCATCACTCAGCTGCTTGATCGCCAAGTCGGTCATCCCCTTCGCATTGAAGGTCCGGCCAAGAAGGAGAAGAACTTTGATCCGGATGTGCGGGTTACGGGTCGCCTGCTGAAGGTGCGGGATGGCGTCACTGAAATCACCTGCCTCATAGTATGCTTTCCCGAGTTCGTAGCGGAGCTTCGGATCGGTCGGGTTCTGATCGACACGCTGCTGGCACTCGACGAGGCGCTCTTGCTTGCGGTCTCCCTGAATCTCGGCCAGCTGAGCCTGAAGCTCGGCATTCTCAGGATCTGCTGCGGCCTGCTCTTCAAGAAGAGTGATGCTTGAAGCCTTCGCCTTATCAGCCATCGCCTCTCCTTTCGCGCGCAGGGCGACGTCTCCCGCAGAGATCTCATATGCCCAGTCGTAGAACTGCTGTGCGCTGGCCCAATCTTCCAGCTTTTCGTAGGTCGAGGCGAGGTCCTTGACCACATTGAGATTATTTGGATCCGCTTCATACTGAGCAGCGAGGCTCCCTGCTCTTTCGAGGAGTTGGTCTCCAGTGAGAGCTGAACGAGAAGCCTTCTCAAGCGCTTCCGCCTCATCACTCTTCACGATATCGCGGAAACTTGAGGTCTCAGAGAGCTTATTCTTCTGCATGGATGCCTTTGCCGAGCAGTCCTTTTCTCCCTTAATAGCGGCGCCATCGGCAGGATCTTGCTTCACAATGTCATGGAAGACCAGAGCAGCCTCAGCGTGCATCTCGCGCAGGACATAGTAGTGCGCCAACTTGTGAGCCAACTTGGTATTCTCTGGGTTTCCTTTGCGAGCGGTCTCCAGCGCGAACGCCGCAGTGGCGAGAAGATTCACCTTGAGGCAGGTGTCGTGGAGGACGTCATTGATGGCAGCATTGAAGGGATCTTTTTCGAGCTCCTTTTCGATGGCGACCAGTGCGGCCACGGGATCCTTTTTACTGAGCCGCCCCAGATTTCCTGATCCGCCAGAACTTCCAAAGAGTCCCTTTTTCGCACTGCCGGGAGAAGCTCCAGTTTCAGTAATCTCAGCCTGTCTCAGAAGCTTGCGAGCATGGATAAATCCTGGCTCCTCCTTAAGAATTGCTTGAAGAAACTTCACCGCATAACCGGGGTTATTTCTCTCCACACTGGCTTTTGCGTTCTTCCAGTGTTCTTTGAGAGCTACAGGAAGCTCCTCTTCGGTAATTTCTCTAATTTGTTGAGCGTCTGACATGGTGTGTGCGTGGATCTTAGCCTTAAGTCTTAACTCACAAAATCAAGCGAGATTCCGATCTCTTTGCAAGCATACAGGACGAATCGGAACAATTTCCGCCTTCTCTCCAACAAAAGAGCGGACTTTCCAGCCCGCTCTTGTGAAAATTGCCTCAATTCCGTGTCAATCTGACTAGCGGCGACGGCGGAACTTCATGAAGCCACCTCCACTCTTGCGAGGTGGCTGAACACTGCTTTCGCTCTTACTTTGACTCGGTGCCTTGAATAACGACTTCTTCTCGGTGACTGGTGCCTCCTCTTGGAATGCATCTTGCGCGGGAAGTAGTCCGGTATTCGGAAGTGATTCACGAGCCTCCTTGGTAAAGGGACTCTCAGTCTCGTAGCCATCACGGAACTGACGATAGTCTTCCTTATTCTTAATAATCTGAGGACGAAGGATCACCACAAGTTCGCTACGATCACCAACCTTACTCGTGCTCCCAAAAAGCCTTCCAATACCTGGAATAGTCCGAAGAATAGGGATGCCTCTTTCACTGGTCCTGTCCTCTTGGGTAATCAGTCCGCCAAGAATAATCGCGGAACCATTCTCGACTGTCACACTTGTCGTCAACTCCTCTGTAGCGATGTCGGGAATGGTCAGAGCATCAGCTCCGGAGCCGACCGTCCGGTCAGCGCCAATCGAATCACGGACAAGAGAAACTTCAAGAGTCACCTTATTTGGACCATTGATAAGAGGCTGAATTTCGAGTTCCAGAACGACATCCTCAAATTCGATGTTCGTTGTCGCGATTCCATTCACACCACCGTTTGAAGTATTCGATGGAATCGCAATGCGCTGACCTGACGAGATTCTTGCGACCCGGTTGTTTCGTGTCGTGACGACAGGACGATCAAGAGTCTTAAAATTTGACTCTGCTTCTAGAGCGTTGACGAACACCCCAAAATCATCAAACGCACCATAGAGTGAGAGACCACTTCCTTGCCCCCCTGCGGCAGTAAGGAAATTTGTAAGACCGTCGAATGAACCCGGATCTATCACAGAGAGAGCTCCCGAGCCTGTCTCACCAGAGAACGTCCCCCCTACTCCTGCCCCTCTGAGAAGGCTTGCGATCTCAACACCAAAGTTGAGGTTATCATTTAGCCCATAACTTCCGATAACAGCAGAAATGACGACCTGCTCGCCTTCAGTATCAAGTTTTGAGATGAGGTTCCTAACGATCTCAATGTGATGAGGAGCCCCGTTGACGATGATCGAGTTATCGATGTTATTCGCCACGAGAAGAGTTTTCCCAACAGGAATTGCTTCTGGAGCAGTAGGAATATCCTGCGCTTCTAGAGAAGTCCGACCCCCATCAGCCCCTGCGTTCGCGTTGTTGTTGTTATTGTTATTATTGGTGTTCTGAGCATTCCCACGTCCGCCGGCAGCAGCGCCGTCGGATTCTCCGAGAGTGGCTTCAATGGCATCCGCAGCGATGGTAATGAATTCTCCGACGCGGAGATACTCCAGACGGTAGGTGAACTCGTTCCCCTCGGCGCTCTTGATGTCAAATCCAGCAATCAAGGCCTTCGCGGTTGCGATGTCCGTGGGGCGACCCACGAGAAGAATCCGATTCGTGCGGGCATCAGGGAGAATTTTAATGGGGACGTCTTCCCCTGCTCCTCCGGCATTTGCGACAGAGGGACCTCCTGGAGGAGCCGTTCCCGTGGTGCGACGCGTGGTCGCGGTTGCTCCTCGAGACGCCTGCTGGTTATAAATCTCATTAAGCTGCTCGGCGATGTTATCAACATCAGCAAAAACGACCGTCACCCAATCTTCGGTGATCTCAGAAGCGATATCGATATCGTCCTTGAGCTTAATGAGCTGACGGATGAGCGCAGAGTTTTCAGTAATAACGAGAGATGAAGCATTGGTCACTGCGGTGATACTTCCCGAAGGACTGGACTGACCCATCACCTGCTGGAAGACGCGGAGGGCATCATCAGGCTTCAGGTTCTGAAACTGCATCCGATAAGTCACCAGCTGATCAGTCAAAGGAAGAGCCAAGGGGTCATCGATATAGGCCTTAGGAGCCCAACCTGAGCCTCCAACGGGACCGGAAGCCGCAATACGGACAATGTTCGGATCGCCGGGATCAGGGAGAATCGCGAGCCCTTCGGCAAGAAGGGTGATCTCGAGAAGCTTGGCCACTTCTGCATGCGTGAGAGGTCCCTTTTGAGAAAAGAAAGCCTGAATCTGAGTCGCTTGAGAAGTGATGATCACACGCTTGCCGCTGTGCTCTGCATAAAGATCAGCAGCCGCCTCTCCGGTGAGAGCAGGAAGATAAAGAGGCTCACCTGCGGCAACCGCGATGGCATTGGGATCAAAGGCCCTCGTGGGACGAATCGCACGACTCGGGGTGGGCACGGGGTTCTCTCCAGGCAGAGGAGGAGTGGCGCCGGGAAACCCTGGAATTCCAGCGGGTGGTATTGGCTTCACGGGTTCCTGGGCCGTAACCAGAGCTGCGAGGCCGCAGAAGAGAGCGAGAGATCGTTTCATGAGATTGATAGGTGTGCGGGAGCGGAAATTACTTGTTAGGCTTCGGAGTTTTAGGCGGCGGGATGTAGCGGGTGCGTGGAGCCTTTTTGGTGGTATTGGTCGTCTTCTTTTGCGTCGCGGCACCGGGAAGGCCCGGAGGAGTCGCCGTCTTTTTCTGATTATTCTGAACGGAAGTCTTACCACGATTCGGCTGGCTTGGGGCCTTCCGGATCGTGAGATACTTAGGATCAAAGGCGACAGAACCACGCTGCTTTCCTTTCTGAAGGACGACGGTGGTAGAGAGAGTCGCTGCACCGGGCTCGCGCTTCACTTCAAGAATGCGGAACTCGCGCGCGATCTCACCCGGTCCAGGGACACGGATGCGCTGCTTGGTATCCTTTTTATTCAAAAGCGTGACGTAGCTTTGATTGGCATACTTCTCGAGACCCACAAGAACCCAGTCTTCGAGGTCATTTTCCACCTCCTTGATGGGAGGGGGAGGAGGATCGGAGAAAGGAGACTTCTGCCAGAGATTGTTATAGCGGCTAATACTAATGTTCTCTGGTAGTTCCTGCGCGGAAACTTGCAGGATGAAAAAGAAGGGAATGAGGAGGTATTTCATCAATTTAGAGGGCTGTCTCCTCATCGCCTTGCGGGAGGAAGTATTTCTCGACCTCGACTTCGCAATCCACTTGCGTGAGGTCATTATTGACAGGCTTCATCAAGAATCTCGTGATGACCTGAAGCTTACGATTTTGGCGGAGAGTCATGAGCCATTGCTGAATCTGCTGATCACGACCTGAGACTTTATATTTCACGCGGACTCGCTGGTAATGCTCGCCCTGCTCCCATGGGAGGACCTTCTGATCACGGACGATGAGTCCCTTCTTCTTGGCCTCGCGTTCCACGAGAGTCTGAAGGGCTGCTTCCGCAGTCTGAGTCGCCATGGGCTTCCCTTCTACCCGTTGCAGCCAGTCAGCGGCCTTGTTCCAAGAGCCCTCTACTTTCATGAGAGTTTTCTCCTGATTCAGCTTATTCTCGGCGGTGAGTTGGCGAGCAGAGAGCGTGCTTTTCTTGACCTCATAGAGATTCTTGAACGCAAAGAAATTGAACATCACAAAGAGGACGCCCAACATCAGGAACAGAAGATTTTTTTCGCGTGGAGTCATGAGAGAGGTTTAGAAATTGGCCTTCGCTGTATATGTAAAGCCCCAGGAACCCGTTCTTGTCTTTTGAACTGGAGGAATCGTCCATTCAAAGCCGGAAAGTTCATCACTCCGCTGAAGGGCGATCGAAAATTCCGCAATGTCCGCGGTGTCGGCAGCTTCTCCTTTCACCACGATATCCCGCACCATGACCATGCCTTGGCCCTCGACGAGCTTCGGCTGGTTGATGATATCGATGAGAGTGAGGCGGACTTTGCGCTCCGCTTTATTGGGCAAAGCTGCGGCCACCCGATTGTAGACCTCGTAGGGGTAAAAATTAACATCAATGACCGGAGCGAGTTCGTCCCACTTATTCTGAACCTTCATCAGCTCTTTGGTTCCCCCGCTGATCTCTTCGACCTCTCGCTCAACATTTGCGACGTCTTCTTCTGCTTTCTTCAGGTCCGTAAAGAGGTAGGCAATGAGACCGAGGTAGGCGAGAAAGAGGATCGCGGCGCCGACCATGCGATTCCGCTTGGACGCCTTTTCAACCCGCTCAGCGCGGATATCCTCCGGCAGGAGCTTACTGGGAGGAGTGGGCCAGACCGGATTGGGCTTCGGAGAAGGATGCGCCTCTAGGGCGAGACCGCGGGAGAAGGCATCGACCTCCTCGGGGCGGGCATCATTTGTGCCACCGGTGGTCCAGATTTGCGCTTCTTGTGGCATCGTGCCGAGAAGCCCCTGGAGCTGAAGCTGAGTGAGAGAAAGGCGGACGTCCTTTCCGGCGCGCTCATCGAGACGCTCACCGGGGAGACATTGAAAATAGAGCACCTTATCGCCATGACCGATGGCAAAGACCCAGCGACCGAGTTCTTTCCAAACGGCAACTTTTCCTTGAGGAAGCGGCAGGCAGCGTGGCGAGAGATCAAAGGCCTGCGGGCTGCGCTTCGGAAGCTCGCCTTCCTTCGGCGTGCTGAGAACCACGGCAGTGAGCGCGGTTTCATCACCCTCGACAGCATAGACAAAGTGGTCGGTCAACTGGCCCCCATCGAGCGCGGGACGGACGCCATTACGCTCAAGGTGCATCTCGGCGAGATCATCGATGAGCGCGAGATCATTCGTCTGCGCGCGGAAAGGCAGCGCTAACAGCTGACGGACGGGCAAGGCCATCTGAAGCGGCCCCGAGGGAAAACCACTGACATTCAAAGCACGTCGATGCTCACTCTCGGAATGCTGGCTCAGGCCTGCTGCAGCCGACCCCTTCCAAATTTCCCATCCGCTCGCTCCCGGGATGAGCAGGGTTAAATCTCCTTTTTTAGCACTCATTGCACAAATTCTTCTCTACGGTCTAAGATCGTGGGATTTCCTTCCCTGTTACTGATAATAAGCACTAATTTCCGGCGGACGTTGCCAGAGAAACCAACACTTTCAATACGTTCCGTCGATACATTGCTTACAAATCGACCACTTATATCTGAGCCCTCATCATCAATGATGCCCATGCCTTCGATAAAGGTCTGTAAAGTCAGCTCCTCATCGTCTTCGGTATCACGGATTCCATCTGCCCCCGAGATCCCCTCAGTGACATCATAGACGTCCTCGACATC
>JALZWA010000266.1 GCA_023299815.1 Akkermansiaceae bacterium | reverse complement strand
GAGAAGTCGAGTGCGCAGCTGACATTCGAGCGGGTGACACCGGGGACGACGATGAGGCGATTACCGCGTGGGACGGCGATCATTTTATATTTCTGGCTGTCATTCCGCTGAGCTTCACGGAGAGCGACGCTTACCGAGGGTTGGCGGGCTGCGATCTCGATGCGGTAGACGAAGTCTGGACCGGTGCGGCCGAGTTGATCGCGGATGTGGAGGACGTAATCGCCGTCTTCAGGGACTTTGAAATCGAGGCGGCTGTCCGGGACTCCCTGAGTCTGGTCGTCGTTATTGGCTATGGCCTTGTTAGGGGTGATGGAGCGGATGCCGATGACGGAATCGAGAGGGGAACGAATGCTGCGGGCGAAGACTTGGATGCGGAGGTTCTGGCCTTTCTTGGCGCTGAAGCGGAACCAATCGACGTCGCCCTTGGTGGCGAGAATGCCCTGAAAGGCGACGGGAGCAGAGGGCGGGTTATCCTTTGGCGAAGCCTGCTTGGCGAATTCGTTTGGCTCGGTTTCGTTGAGATAGTTGAGGGGAGAGACGCGGACGGGGATGCCGGAAGGGGTTGCGGTTCCCTGAGTGAGGTGGGCTGAAAAGTCAGCTTGTGGGAGAGTGTGCGTCTGCTTGATGGGGCCGGTGGGGTCTCCGGTGAAGGTGAACTCGATCTTCTCTCCGGGCTTTCCGGCGGGCGGGAAAATAGACATCGGGCGGGGGAAGTCGCCGACATGCAGGCGGTAGTCTGATGCTCCGCTTCCCTCATAGGCGCTCTCGCGGATGAGGATGGTGTAGGGGCCGTTCTCGGGGATGATGATGGAGGTGGCACAGTCTCTTTTTAAAAGGGCGGAGTCGTCATTCGAGGCGATCTCGAAGCGGTTCTTATCGAGGATAGCCACGTAGGGATCGAAGAGGGTTCGGCCGAGACGAAGGCCTTCGACTTCGACCGAGAGGCGCTGTCCTTTCTTGGCCTGCACTCGGTAGTAGTCGGCATCCTCACGGTCGGCGACTCCGAGGACGGTGATATTTTGCGAGATCTCCTGAGGGTTTTCGAAGGTGTCATTGAGGTCGCGCTTTTTATCTTCTGACTTGGCTTCTCTGACGGTGGGAAACTGGCCGACCCAGAATGAGCGCAGCGAGGAGATGCCTTCTTTGCAGCGGAGTCGCATGACGTGCTCGCCGAGAGCTGCCTCGGGGGAAATGACGAGGGTGGCTTTGACGGATTTGGAGTCTTCTTTTTCAACGACGAGATCTTTTGCGGTGATGCCGGGTTGGTAAAAGATGACCTCTTGGGGGTCGAAGAGGCGCTCGCCGCGAAAGCGCACGGAGATCTCGGTTCCCTTTTGAGCTCCGCGTGGGGTGATGACCTTAAGGTCTGGCGAGAAGGCCAGCGCGGTGGCCATCGTGAGGAGGAGGCAGAGCAGGACTTTCATGCGATTAGGCTTTCTTTGCGAGGATCTCATCGACGACGCGGCCGCCATCGACAATCTCGACGGGACGCTCGCCGGGAGCCATGAGTTCCTTATCGCCGGTGATTCCGAGCTGGTTGTAGACAGTGGTGGCGAGGTCCTCGATGCCGACGCGGTCTTCCTCGGGCTCGCCGCCGAGAGCATCGGATGAGCCGTGCACGAGTCCGCGGTGGACACCGCCGCCTGCGAGACCGACAGAGAAGACGCGGGGCCAGTGATCGCGGCCTCCAGTTTTGTTAATCTTAGGCGTGCGGCCGAATTCGGAAGTCACCATCACGAGGGTGGAGTCGAGGAGGCCACGCTCATCGAGATCGCTGATGAGGGCGGCGATTGCTTGATCGGCGCTGGGGAGGTTTTTTTTGATTCCGTCTTTGATATTATCGTGGTGATCCCAGCCACCAGCAGTGAGTGAGACAAAGCGGACTCCGGCCTCGACGAGTCTACGGCCAAGGAGCATGCGCTGACCGGGTTGGTTCATGCCGTAGCGCTTGCGCATTTCTTCGGTCTCGGCTTTGAGATCAAAGGCCTCGCGCGCGGCTTGAGAGGATATGAGCTTGTAGGCGTGCTGGTAGAATGCGTCCATGGAATCGAGCGCATCGGAATCCTCCAGAGTGCGGAAGTGGTGATCCACGGTTTCCAAGAGGTTGCGTCGGCGAGCGAAGCGGTCGACATCGACACCCTTCGGCATGTTGAGATCACGGACTTGGAAGTCGCCGCGCGAGGGCTCCGAGCCTAGAGAAAAGGGTCCGTAGGCGGAGGAAAGGTAGCCGGAGTTAGCGAACTCGTTGGGGACGTTGGGGATGCAGACGTAAGGTGGAAGGTTGTTTCGGGGTCCCATTTCATGAGCTACGACCGCGCCCATGGACGGGTAATCGACGGCTGGTGAGGGTTTGTAGCCGGTGAACATGTTGTGCGTGCCCCGCTCGTGGGCGGCCTCGCCGTGCGCCATGGAGCGGATGATCGTCATTTTATCGGCGATCTTCGCGATGTGCTTCATGTGCTCGCTGAACTTGACGCCCTTGATGGCGGTATCGATGGTGCCGTAAGGGCCTCGGTATTCGCTAGGCGCGTAAGACTTTGGATCCCATGATTCTTGGTGGGCCATTCCGCCTGGAAGGAAGATTTGGATGACTGATTTGGCGACACCCTCGCGAGTGGCGTAGTCTTTCTGCGCGGCCTGCGCTTCCATCTGAAGAAACTGAGGAAGCGAGAGTCCGAGGCTGCCGAGGAGGCCGACTTGAAGGAAGCCACGGCGCGAAAAATCCGAGGCGAGAGGGTTTCCGGGGCAGGGGTCGATCATGATATTAAGAGGGATTAATGAATAATTACGCAACTAATTACAGAATCTAGTCATTTTTCCGCAAAATGTGTGATTGAGGCCGTCAAGGGATCGCTGGACATTCGATTTTTCCTCGGCTAGATCTCATTTCAATTTTTCCCCATGGAGCCCCCAAAAATTAACGGTCACGTCATTGGTGCTGAGATCGGTCGAGGATCAACTGGTGTCGTTTATGACGCGCGGAGAGACGATGGCACCCGGGTAGCCATTAAGGTTTTTCACAGCATGGGTTCAAATCCTACGCTGATTCAGAGTCGCATGGGTCGGGTAACCGATGGAGGAGCGCAAAACGTCACTGTCCCCATTATAGCCGAGGCTCTTGACGTGAGACCAGCCTGCATTGTGATGCCGCTGATGGCTGCCATCACGGATGCGGAGACGAAGCAATTCATCCCCACCACTCTTCAGACGCATTTGGCGAGTTATATGGAGACGGATGAATCATGGGGCTTTGTTCTGAAGCTTGCGGCGCGCCTCGCTGCGCTCCACACGGTTCGAGTCGCGCATGGAAATCTCAAGCCGGGGAATATTTTCATCGATCACCAGGGAGATCCACTTCTCGCTGATTATGCCAGTGGCTTGATGCCGGGGGTCCATCATTTGGCTTTCAGTGATGCCTTGCTTTATGCACCGCCGGAGCAGCTCTGTGGGCCAGAGGGGTATCAGGAAGAGGAAGGTTATCGCTGGGATGTTTATGCCTTCGGGGTGCTTTCTTTTCGACTTCTGACGGGACATTTTCCACGCTGTAACGAGGTTTTTGAGGGGGTGAGTCCAGCTGCGGGAGACCAACAGCGGGTCAATATTGAGGCCGATTATGAGGGGATCGCAACGGGGCTTTTTGAGCACGAAGATTTCGAGTGGCCCTCAGAACCTGCAGACGAGCAGGAAGAGCGTCGCCGTGAAATGATCGGGTTCTGTCTCTCGCTGGATCCTGATGGCAGACCCGCCGATATGCGCGAGGTCGCGAGGCGCTTTGAGACGATCGATCAAGATCTCGCTGCTGAGGTGATCAATCAAGATCTCGTAGCCAAGCGAAAGAAAGCGGAAAGACGTCGTGGAGTCGCTGCGACTCTGGCGATGATTATTACGGCTGTCGCTCTTGGTCTTGGGGGGATGTGGGCTTGGACCGAGATGCTGAGGCAGAGCGAGGGGAAGACGGCGGCCAAGGACTTTACGAATTACGAGGAGGGAGCAACGACTGAGATTTCAAAACTCAAATTAAATCTCTCTCTCGCTCGCAGCTCGGAATCTGGTGCCTTGAAAAAGTCTCAAGATCTCGCGACATCACTGGCCTTGGAGCAGGAAAAGAGTGCGGGTGAGTTGCGCTCGGCTCAGATGACGAACGATGATCTTTTTCGCTGGGTTCTTGAGAAAGGGCTCGTGGGGCTTCCTGTTCTTCAGAGTCGCCAGGGGCGTCTGGCGATGCTCATCGAGCAGGTCGATACTCAACTCGCGGGAATGGAGGATCGGCCAAGTCTCGAAAAGCAGGCTGCGCTATTGAGAGTGCGCCGAGCTGAGTTACTTCTAGCTTCCGGTAAAGCGGAAGAGGGCGCCACGGCTCTCGACGAAGCGATTGCTCAAGCGGGTGATGTTTTAGGCGCCAAAGATGAAGCAAGTGCGCGTCTGCGTCTGCTCCTTCTTCTTGCGGAGAAACCATCAGAAGACCTCACGGAAGCCATTGCGGCAGTGGAGGATATTATCCCTAGAGCATGGCCTGAAGAAGGGGCCGAGAAGTTGCGTGCTGAGGGTGCGCTTGCTCTGGTGAAAGGGAGGAATGAGGAGCAGGCCAAGAATTCGAAAGAAGCACTCGTTCACTATTCGCAAAGCCTGAAGCTCTTCAATGAATTGATGGATCTCTTTCCTGAGACTCCGGCTCTGCGCATGACGCTGGGTCGGGCCTATCTAGAATCAGCACTTGCCGCGGAGGGCGGTGGATCTCTCAGGGATGCGGCGGCTTTGCGAGCAAAGGCTGCGGAATCATTCGTGAAGCTCGCGAAGAGTTCGAAAGAAAAGATTCCCGAAGTGGAATATCAGATTGCGGCAGCGAATGCCTCTCGTGCGGTGGCCGAGTGGCAAAAAGGGCAAACTTTTACCGCTGAGATTTTGGCAAGACAGGGCGTCACTCAGCTGAGTAAATTAGCGGTCAAGATGCCGGGTGATTTTCGGGTTACGAGAGATCTCGCAGCCCAGCAAGGGATCATCGCTACCGCGCTGCGTGATACCGGACGCATCACGGATGCCACCAATCTTCTCACGAAGTCGATCACTGCGATTGAGGGCGGGATCGAGTCTGTGCCGAACGACTATCGGGCGAAGTATCTTCTGGCGGCATTGAAGTGGCAGCTCTCAGGAATCGTGGGGCAAAAAGGGGAGATTACCGAAGAAATCAGATTGGGAACAGAGGCGCGGGATCTCTTGCAGCTCATTCTTGATGCGAAAGTCAGCGTCCCTCATCCCTCAGCGGTCCGTAAATCACTCGCATTCCTCTGTGGTGATCTGGGGCACTCGGCTGACCTCTCTGGACAGCGAGAAATGGGGAAGGCTTATCTTGATCAAGCAAAAGCTCAGTGGCTCATTCTTGCCAGAGAGGATCCCAGCGACCAAGAGACCCGAGAAGGGTGGGCTTGGGTGAATGAGCGAATGCAAGAGCTGGGTAAAAAGTAGTCGTTTTCACGAAGTCTTCATCCTGAGTTCATCAGGACTTCATAAAGGGGGGGCAAGGTGTCCTCGTTATGGAAACACCAGTTCAGAAAATGAAAGCCGCCATCGCCCAGCTTAAGCTCGCCGAGCGCTTCCCTACGTTCCTCCGCTACGGCACCGTGGCAGGAATGGCCGCCGCCGGAATCGGACTCATGATGGGCGGCGTGATGGCCTTCGCCTTCAATGAGCATGCCGTCTTCTTCACGGCCTTCGTCTCGGGTGTGATTCTCATCGCGACGGGTGGGATGGGATTCTTGAAGTGTCTGGATCAACGCTAGGGCGAGGGGGAATAAAAAAGCCCGGCGCGCAGAAGCGAGCCGGGCTTTTGAGAAAAGAGGATGTCTTTTAGCGATCTACGCGGGCGGATCCTCCTCCGACGAGTTTGGCGACTTCGTCACGGGTCACCATGGTGGTGTCTCCAGGGGTGGTCATGGCGAGGGCGCCGTGGGCTGCGCCCCATTCGACCGCTTGCGCGGCGTCATTGAACTCTAGGAATCCGTAGATCAGGCCGGAGGCAAAGGAGTCGCCACCGCCGACGCGGTCGAAGATCTCGAGGTGCTCGCGGTTGACGGAGTTGTGGAACTGACCGTCGTGCCAGGTGAGGGCAGCCCAGTCGTTATCGGAAGCACTGTGGACCTCCCGAAGAGTTGTCGCAGTGGCTTTGAAGTTGGGGAAGGTTGCGACGGCTTTCTCGATCATCTTCTTGAAGTTAGAGATGTCGATTCCGGTGATATTTTCCTCATCAACACCCTCGACCTCGAAGCCGAGGCAGGCGGTGAAGTCTTCTTCATTTCCAATCATGACATCGACATATTGTGCGATCTCGCGGTTGACCTGCTGGCACTTCTCAAGGCCGCCGATGGACTTCCAGAGTGAAGGGCGGTAGTTGAGGTCGTAGGAGACGATGGTGCCGTGCTTTTTGGCGATCTTACAGGCTTCGATAGTGAGCTGTGCATTGCCCTCGGAAAGAGCGGCAAAGATGCCACCGGTGTGGAACCAGCGGACGCCGAGGGTGCCGAAGATGTGCTCAAAATCGAAGTCATCGACGGTGAGTTGACTGGCCGCGGTGTGGCCACGGTCAGAGGTCCCTTTTGCGGCGCGGCAGCCGAAGCCGCGCTCGGTGAAGTTGAGACCATTACGAGCAGCGACGCCGAGGCCATCGAAATCTGCCCACTTGATGAATTGGGTGTCGACTCCGCCTTGGAGGACGAGGTCTTCGAGGAGGCGGCCGACTTCGTTATCGACGAATCCGGTAAGAACCGCGGCGCGCTTGCCGAAGCAGCGGCGGAGCCCACGGGCGACGTTATATTCGCCGCCGCCTTCCCAGGCTTGGAACTGGCGGGTTGTGCGGACGCGGCCATCACCGGGATCGAGACGGAGCATAATTTCGCCCATCGAGAGGATGTCGTAGGCGCAGTCTGAGGCTGGTTTGATATCTAAGGACATGGTGTTGAAATTTTTATTTTAGGAGGCCGTTCGCGCAGAGGACATCGGGGTCTCCGGCGAGGAAGTTGATGGCGTTGTGCAGGCAGCGGTTCGCTTGGCGCTGGACGGACTCGTGAGTGCGGGAGCCGATGTGGCTGGTGATGATGCAGTTCGGAGCGCCGATGAGGACGTGATCTGGCGCAGGAGGCTCCGCATCGAGGACGTCCGCTCCGTAGCCGCCGACCTTGCCGGACTTGAGGGCGGCAGCGATGGCGGTCGTGTTGACGAGCTCGCCGCGGGCGCAGTTGAGAATGATGACTCCATCACGCATTTCGGCGATCTTATCGGCATTGATCATGTCCTCGGTTTCTTCATTGAGGAAGCAGTGGAGAGAGACAACATCGGCTGTTAGGAGGACTTCGTCCATCGACTCACACTTTTTTACACCACATTCAGCAGCAAAGGCGTCATCGAAGTAAGGATCAAAGGCGATGATTTTCATTCCGAAAGCCTTGGCGCGAATCGCGACCTCCTTACCGATGCGGCCGAGGCCGAGGATGCCGATGGTCTTGCCCATGATCTCGTTTCCGACAGGTTTCTTCCAGCCAGCGACCCACTCGCCATTTTGCACGGCGACGGCATTTGATTGAATGTCCTTCGTGATGCCAAGGAGGAGTCCGAAGGTGTGCTCGGCGACGGTGGTGTGATTCACGCCGGGGGTGAAGAGGACGGGGATCTTTTTCTCCGTGGCGTAGTCGACATTGATCTTATCGAGGCCGATGCCGTATTTTGAGATCGTCTGCAGGCGGGGAAGTGACTTGTCGATGACAGCGGCAGTGATGGCGTCATCGCCACAGAGGAAGACATCGAACTCACCTGCGAGTTCCAGCATTTCATCTTCTGAGAGTGGCCCGCGAGCGCGGATGATTTCCCAATCTTGGGAGTTGAGGAGGTCTTGGTGGGTTCCAGGGGTGTCCTGGAAGGAGGTGGTGGTTAGAAGAACGCGCTTGCTCATAAACTTGTCTTACAAGTAGCTAGAGATTGGGGGGGCATTTTGCAAAATAAAAAAGATGAGATCGAAATCTCTACGATGGGGGATTGCAGATTCATAAATCTCACATAGATTATCTTTATAGATGAAAAGGCGGATATTTAGTAGCATTGGTGCAGTTTTAATCGCTTTCCTATGTTCTCAATGTGCCTCGGCTCCCCAGAATTTAGGGGGTCAGCGGGCGCAGATAATGAAGGGGATGGGCTATGTCGCGGTGCCGCTGCAAAAGATTTCAGATGATGTGCGCTTCTCAGGTCTCTTCCAAGTGAATGGTGAGCCGCTGCGCTTCCTAATCGATTCGGGTGCTAATAGCACTGATGTAGAGAGTAAGATCGCCTCCCGAGTCGGGTTAAAGCGGGATCATTCCATCAAGGTCATCACTCGCGGAGCTCTGGGCCGCGAGATTAAAAGCGGTCACGGGCGTGGCTCGCTGAGAGTGGGGCCGATGCATGCAGATAACTTTCCTTTCACCATCGCTCCCAGCTCTAGCCGAGAAACTTCCACAAGCAGCTATGCTGGCCAAGTGGGTCTGGATGCTCTGGATGCCACCGGCGCGATGCTTGATATCCCAGCAGGGAAGATGTGGCTTCCGGGACGACTTTCAAAAAGAGCCTCCAATGGTGATCCTCGCCCACTCGGTGTGCGCAGTGGGCTAGGGCAAAAGGTGTTACGGATGGGGCGCGCGGGGCGTCTTCCTCATCTCCTTCTTCATGGGTCGCTTAATGGGAAGCACACCAGCTGGGTCGTCGATACCGGGGCTGAGATTTCGGTGATGGCGGCGGAGAGCTTCCAGCGCTTTGGCTTGCCGAGTCAGGCGACGAATTCTCGCATGGTTGATGCCTCTGGTGACCGGGTGGCGTTGCGACGTGCACAGCTTAAGAATCTTCAGTTTGACGAGGTCAATATCCGGACCTTTGATATGGCGATCGCGCCTCTTTCGGAGGTTCGGGAGCATTTTAGAGATCCCTCGGGTCGTCCGGTTGATGGGATCTTGGGGATGGACTTTTTAACCAATGGTGAGGTGCTGCTCGATTCAGGATCGCGCATTCTCTACATGGGGAATCCCTAAGAGACGAGAGGCTGAATCACTTGGCGTGCTTGCCAGCAGGCTTTGACGTTGTGGACGCGGAAGAGATGAACGCCTTTGACCATTCCCTGGACTAACAAGGCGACAGTTCCTGCATCGCGGTCCTTCGGGTCGGGAAGGTTGAGCACGTCTCCGATGACCGTCTTGCGTGAGATGGGGAGGAGGATGGGGCAGTCAAATTGATGCAGCTTTTCAAGCTCGCGAAGGACGAGGAGATTGTCGTCTTTTTGCTTCGCGAAATCGAGGCCGGGATCGAGAATGAGCTGTTCCTTAGTGAGTCCGGCTTCTTCTGCGAGGGCAATTTTTTCACGAAAAAAATCGGTCATCGAGCCCATCAGGTCCGGCCACTGTTGATGAGTGTGCGAGACCTTAGGCTCTCCTACCGAGTGCATGATGAGAAGCGGAACCTGATGCTTGGCGCAGATGTGCGCATTGCGGGCGTCAGGGAGGGCTGACATGTCATTGATGAGGTCCACGCCTTGCTCGATCACTTGTTCGATGACCTCCGAGCGCCAGCTGTTGACCGAGATGAGGCAGGGACCGAGTTCGGCAATGAGGGAGGGCCATCGATCGAGAAAGCTCCTCAGTCGCTGGACTTCTTCGTCGATCGAAATAGGTCCGCGATTCGTGCGGGCGGACTCAGCTCCGATGTCGATCATGTCAGCGCCATCGATGATGTGCTGTCGGGCTTGTGCGAGCGCGAGATCCGGGTCGAGCGTGCCATCGCCCGAAAAGGAGTCGTCGTTGATGTTCACGATCCCCATGAGGAGGGGTGCGCGAGGAAAAGTGACCTCTTTTGATGGAAAGCGGAGCTTCATGGTGCGGTGAGTGGCTTTCCGTTGTCTTTGGGAGTGAGTCCTA
>JALZWA010000265.1 GCA_023299815.1 Akkermansiaceae bacterium | reverse complement strand
GCGCCCCCGGGATCCTCACTGACTTCCAAGGCGAAGGCCTCAAGGTCGTCACTGATAAGAGGGGCTACCTCATCGTTCCCACGGCCGAGGGCACTCACCGAGCGACCTTTTCCTATCAGGCGACCGCGCAGGATGTCACCAAGGGGATCAATCTGCTCAGTGGCGTGGCCGCCGTGCGCTCGCTGGAAGTGAATTATGAAGCGGCAGGATGGGATATTGATTCTGAACTCGCAGCTCAGCGCATTGTGCAAAAGGCGAACAAGGGAAGCGCCGCCAAGCTCTGGCTCCGTCCCCTTGCGGGAGGTCGCGTGGTGCTCACCCCTAAGGCTCGCGACGTCTCAACCGAAGACCCGCGCTTCTTTTCCGAGGTCAGCCAAGTCTTCATCCCCGGCCCTGGCGTGGTCGATGGCATCCACCGGATCTCGGTGCGCCCTTCGCAGGGCGAGGTGAAGGAGCTTGTCCTTACCGTTCCGGAAAAATTCACCGTCAGCGAAGTTCGCAGTGGCGTGGTGGGAGCGTGGAGATTCGATCCGGAGAAGCGTCTTCTTAAGATCGAGATCACCCCGAATCAATCGAAGCCTTTCGGCGTCATGGTGGGCACTCAGCGGAGCCTTGCCACCCTGCCCGCGACCTTCAATGTGGAGCCCATGCGGGTCGTAGGAGCATCGGGCGAGGTGGGAATGATCGCGCTCGCCTTTGGTGAAGAAGCGCAGCTCGATCAAGAAACTCCTGCCGGTCTTTCGCTGGTAAACCTTACCGACTTTGACTCCCGCCTTATCCCCGCCGTGCGCGAGGGCAAAAAGCGGGCCGCTTTGCAAAAAGTCTACCGCTACAGCCAAGCCAAAGCGTCCCTAAAGGTGGCCGTCGCTCCCGTCGCCCCTGAGGTCCGCGTCAGCTCGGTCCAGAAGCTCTCGCTTGGCGATGAGCGCACCGTGCTCGGGATTGATTTCACCGCCGCGATCACCCGTGCTGGTGTCTTCCGTCTCAGCTTCCCGATGCCCGAGGGCTTCGAGGTCGAGTCCCTCACCGGAGCCGCGCTCAATCACTGGGTCGAGGTCACCGAGGAGGAAAAGCGAATCATCGTAATGAACCTCAATGGCAAGACGCTCGGTGCACAGCAGTTCTCGCTCGTTCTTACTGGACCCTCCGCCTTCATTCCGAGCGCGGCTTGGCAAGTGCCGAAGTTCCAGATTCGTGAAGCCGCGCGCCAGTCCGGTCAGCTCGTCCTCGTCCCTGGACGTGGCATCCAGCTCCGGGTGAATGAGAGAAAAGATGTCTCCGCTTTGGACCCCCGCGCCGTCGGTGGGAATCAGCCCGGTTCGCTCGCCTTCCGCCTCCTGCAGGATTCTTGGTCACTCGGGCTCGCCATTGACCAACTTGCACCCTCGATCGCCGCTCGTCTGCTCCATGATGTCGAGCTGCGTGAGGGGCGCTCCCGCTCGCGTCTCGACCTTCTTCTGCAGATCGATCAAGCCTCGATCCGCAGCTTGCGTCTGCACTTCCCTGGACTCAGCGAACTGAATGCCCAGACTCTCCGTGCCTCTGGCAGTGAGGTCCGTGACATCGTCAAGGTCGTCGATGAGCCCCTCGTCTGGGAGCTTCGCTTTAAGCGTCGTGTCGCCGGTGAGGCCACCGTCCGCATCGAATACGAGGAGAATGATCAAGATGATTCGCGCGTCGAGATCCACACCTGCCAAGTCCTTGATGCCCGTCAGCAGGAGAGCTACCTTGCTCTTCGTCCCGGCGTCCGCCTTGAGCAGGAGGTGAAGCAGTCCGAGGGCTGGACCAGCACCGATTGGGTCGCTTTGCCAAAGTCTCTTCGTCAGGCCGATCGCTCCGGTGCTCCCGCTTCGCTCCTTCGCACGATGCGCAAAGAGCACCCCGTCGTGGTATCGCTCAAGCGTCATGCCGTGGCCAGCGGTGATAAGCTACGTGTGAAAAGTGGTCGTCTCCTGAGCGTCCTCTCCCCAGGAGGCGAGCTCATGAATCAGGCCGATCTCGTCATTGAGGCCCTCCAGCGCGGCCCGCTCGATCTCACCCTGCCCGCAGGCAGCCGTCTCTTCGGAGTCTTTGTGAATGAAGAAAGCGCCCTCGTCGTGAAGAAGGGGAATGGCTACGTCTTTAATGTCAGCGGCGATGCCGGAACCAGCGAAGCTAAGGTCCGCATTTCCTACGCCACCAGCCTTGCTACCGGGGAACTCGATGACCTTGACCTCCAAGCGCTGCAAGTTGGTGAACCGCTTGAGAACATCGGCTGGACCATTGTCGTCCCAGACACCTATCGCCTCCGCGGTTCTCAGGGGGATCTCGATAACACTCAGAAAGAGACCCTCGGTTCTTCCTCTATCGATGAATACCTCAGCCTCGTCAGCTTTCGAAACAAAGGGAAGAAAGAAGGTGCCCGCGATCGTCTTGGAAAAGTGACCAGCTATCTCCAGAGCGGAGATCAAGCGAGAGCCACGAGCACTCTTGAGCAGGTCTACAATGGCTATGCGCTGGATGCTGCCGGAAATGAAGACGCTCGTGTGAAGCTCGAGAACCTCGTCACTCAGCAAGCTGTCGTCGGACTAAACACACGCCGCCAGCGCCTCTATCTCGACAACCGCGCGCAAGTCCAGCAGGGCGACCTCAACGACCAAATTGAGGTCGCGGCCAATGCCAACCCCGTCTTTTCCGGCAACCTGAACTGGGGCGCAGATGACTTTGCCAATGTCACCATGGGCAACAACCTCGAAGTGAACCGCATGCTCAACACCATCGCCTCCAAGTGGATTAAGCACCAGCGCGTCACTGAGCCGGTCCCGCAGCTTCTTGATCCCGTCATTTCACCTTCAGGAAAAAGCATCGTCTTCGAGCGCGAGATCCAAGTGAGTGGCGATAAAGCCCTCCAGCTCGAACTCGATCTTGAGAAAAAAGGTGACTCCAGCAGCTTCCTCCGCACTGTCTGGCTCTTGGTCCTCCTCGTCCTCAGTTTCTTCCTCATCTGGAGAGTGGTCTCAAAGCGAAGCGCGTAATCTTAACCCTACACTACGAACTGGTCCGCCAAATTGTGGCAGAGCAGAAGGGGCTTATTGAGCGAGAGATGCAGCACGAAATTCGATTAAAAATCCCGCATTCTCCGCGTCTCTTTTCCGGTCCACTTTTGAAACTCGCTGGGCCGGAGTCTAAACCGCGCGATATTTCCTTCATGCAGTCCTAGGAGTTCGCGATCAACCACCTCCCGCATCTCTACCATTTCAGCAGGAGACAGCTCCACCGGGAGCTTCGCTTTTAGCCAAGCGAGTTCCTCTTCCCGTGGGACATCATTCAGCACAATTCCTTGCACAATATCACGGATGACTCCTCTGAATCTGAGCCGGAAGGGATCGGGCTCTCCCAGTGAATCTCGAATGGAGGGATAGCGCTCAGCCGAGCGGACATAAGCGCGCACGAAGACATCCCGGAGATATTCGATCCGGTTGAGTTCATAGACTCCAAGCAGTCCTTTGAGATAATGCTCCGCCTCCACTTCCACGAAAGAAAGCGGGCAGAAGTTATGCTTCAGCAAAGGGATGTTCGCCGCGAGACGGGAGGTCCGCTTGTTGACATCTTCAAAAGGCTGAAGGTAGGGCAAATGGACCATGACGAAAAAGGCAGCCTCGAAGGGATCCTTAATCGCTTCAGCCTTGATGAGAATCCCATCAAAGCATTCTTCAATCGTCTGCGGAACTCCGGTAGGGCTGTAGACTGACCCTGAGATCCCGACTCCACGCAAGCGCAGCCGACCACAGGACTCGTTATCTATGAGGAGGTTTTCTGAAAGCAAGGCATGAAGGCTGAAGACGGAGTAACGATTAAACCCGATCTCATCTGCTTGTTCTGAGAGCAGTTCGATCGCCGCTTTATGATTCACGATCATTTGGGTTTCGTTGGTCTTTTTTCCAGTGATCCCTTCTCCGAGATTAAGGAGGCGCTCGGTTTCAAGCAGCGAGTAGGTGTTTCCTTCGAGGCGGCTGGAGTTCCAAGCGAGGTCGATGATGAGCCGATCAAGAACGTGTCTGAGATAAGTTCCCGCAGCAAGGTTGTCCTCTCCTGATCGCCCGACCCGAGCGAGCTTCGAGCGAGTTTCCTGCGGGAGGTAGAAGGTGACGTTCGGTTGATAGGCCGCGAGAAAGGTGGCGTCATAACCGACGTAATCACGCTCGAAGATCGGGCGATCAATGAGCGCTCGGATTTCTTTGGCCTCTGGGCTCAGCCAGTCATCTCCGACGTCTGAAAGGAGAGCTTTTTCCACAGGCTTTGTTCGATATTCCACGCGGGGCTCTGCGAGGATACTGGGCGAGTGGTTTTCGGGGATGAAAGGAGAGGGAGAGATGACATGATACCGCCGACTCCTTCCGCCGCCCCGAGGCTGTATTTTTCTTTCACCAAGCAGCAGTTCAAGTCTCCGCTGCAAGGTGCGCCTTGGGAGCTTCAAAAACTCGTGGTCCATCAGTTCTCCTACAGAAAGACCGTTCGGTGATCTGGTAACGAGATGGAGGATCTGTTGAGCCTCTTGTTCTGTCTGTGGAGTTGGCATGAATACGGCATGAATCTGGCACGAATCTCTATTCATGCCAGATTATTCGATTATTTGGCACGAATAATCCCGAAATTAGCGAAAAATGGCACAATTAGGAGGTTTTTTGGCGCGGATATGGCGCGAATAATCTACGAGGGATGAGATAAGCGAGCAAGGACGCAACACCCTTGGTGTTGATGAATCCCTCTGGGTGGGACCCCGGGTAGCCTTCGTTTCACTACGACAACCCGGGGCTGAAAGACGCGACACCTTTGGCGTCGGGAAGAAGTTCTAACGAGGGCCTTTCGTTACAGGATGAGAGGAATACTTTTTGTAGTATTTCTCGAAGGACTTCATCGCGGCTTCGAATTTCTCGAGTCGGAGTTCGGTGAGTCCTTGATGATAGACGAACCAGCCTAGCCACTGGGTGTCGATATAGGTGCGGTCATCCATTGCCTTTTGGACTTTGTGGAAGATCTTGAGAGCTTCTTCCCACTTGCCTTCTTTCATCGCGTGGGCGGCCTCGGTTCTAGATTTTTTCGCCCAATCGGGTGCGCGGGCTGCTTGGGAACTCGTGGTGAGGAGGAGCAAAACAGCGAGGAGGCGGAGAAGAGAGGACATCGTTTGTTGAAACGATGTGAGGATGAGATTCCTTAGGTTTGGAATCTACTCGTGAATCTCAAGGAGTCGCTGGGCTTCTAGGATGAGGAAATCGAGATCCATGAAGGGGTCGGCGGAGATGTCGGTCCAGAGGACGCGGCCTTTGGCATCGATAACGAAGGTGCCGTGAAGGGGCTGGTCCTCGAAGTCATCGTGGGCGGTGTAGGCTTTGAAGACATTCTTCTTGGCATCGGAGACGATGGGGAAGGGGATGTCACCTTTGGTGTAATTGTCCTGTGATTTTTTGAGGTCGGTGACGGGGTCGGTGGAGATGGCGACGATGGGGAGATTGGCTTTCTCGAAGTCTGCGTAGCGATCGGCCATGGCGGTGAGCTGCTCGGTGCAGTGGAGGCAGCCCGCGCCGAGGTAGAAGACGAGGATGAAGGGCTTGCCTTGGTAGTCTGAGAGCGAGAGGGATTTGCCGTTTTGGTCGGGCAGGGTGAAGGGCTTGGCGGCAGGCGGGGTCCAATGGATGGGGCCGAGGGTGGCGAGTTCTGGGCGGGGGAGGAGGTCGTCGGCCGGAACATGCGGGAGTCGCCAGTCCTTGGGATAGTCTAGTTTTTTCGCGATGGGTGCGAGGCGGGCAAAAGGCGGGGCGCTGAGCTCGATCTCAGAGGAGAGGGCGCGGAGTTTGTCGAAAGCGTCTTTGACCGAAGCGGCGTCTTCTTTCTGACAGAGGTAAAAGGTGTGGATGGACTGGGCGAGTTCGACGGTCTTTTTCTCGTCGCCGCGGAGTTTCTTCTCGGCGGCTTTGCGCGCTTCATCGAGTTCGCCGAGGGCGAGTTGGCGGCGCATTTTCACGGTGCCATCTGCGATGTGCTTAAGCGATTCCTTGGCGGCTTTGGTGTCGCCATTGAGCTCAGCGAGACAGCCGCGGAGTTCGCCGAGAGTTTTGGCGAGTGCCTCGATACCGCGCTTTGATTTGTCACTGGCGGATTTGACGAGTTTTTTGAGCTCCTTGTCACTTTTCTTTTCCTTGGTGGCTTTCTCGCGGGCCTTCTCTTGATCCTTTTTTTGCTGAGCGAGGGCTTGCTTGTGAAAAGTGTCGAGTTGGTCGATGACGGAGTTGAGTTCTTCTTTTTGATCGAGATGGAAGTGGGCGAGTCCAAGGAGACGGAGGCGGGTGCGGTCATCGGCGGCCTTGGGGAGTTCTTCGAGCCAGTGGCTCTGAGAAAGAGAAATCACTCCGGTCCAGAGTTCGAACGTTTCGAGGATCTTGATGAGTTCGCTGCGGCCGTATCGGCTGGAAGATCCTCTTTGGGTGACGGTGTTGAGGCGTGGGTGACGGGGGTTGGCGAGGAGGGACTTTGCCATTTCTAAGGCGGCGGAGGCGTCTCCGAGGTAGGTGAAATTTTGAGCAAGCCACTCGTTGTTATGGCCGTAGTTGTGGATTTCATCGGGGATGAGATAGTGGCGCTGCATGTGGGCGTGATCGATGGCGGCAGAGGCAGCTTGGTGCCAGGCGGCATCTTGGTAGCGATGAGACTTCGAGTAGATGTGAGCAGGCATGTGCCACATGTGGGCGATGGCAGGGGCGGTGGCCCCGAGCTTGGCGGCGGAGTCGAGCGCTTGCTCGTGGCGGCGGTTATCCCAGAGGTGGATGGCAAAGTGATGGGCGGGATGGAGGGGCGATTTGTCAAAGATTTGCTCTAGGATAGCATCAAGGCCGACGTGGCTCTGGATGGGAATGCCTTTGCGGCTGAGCTCCCAAGCGCGGCAGACGTAGAAGGCCTTGGCTTCGATGTCTTCTGGGAAGTCGATGACGATGTTCTCGAGGTCTTTGAGGAAAGTGAGGCGACGTTTTTTAATGTCCTTAGGCTCTTCGCTAAAGAGTTTCTGGTAAGCCTCGAAGTAGGATTTTTCCTGCGGGGTGATGCTGGATTTCTCGAGAAGGGAGGTGGCTTTTTCGAGGAACTTCTTGGCGCGCTTTTCGTTTTCCCAATTGGACATGACGAGGCCGAGGTAGGCCATGAGGCAATCGGAATCATGGGCGAGGATTTGGCGAAAGGAGCGCTCGGCCTCGTAATACCAGAAGCCGTGGAGCTGGCCGATGCCTTGATCAAAGTAGGCCTGTCCTTGATCCCAGGTTGTGGTGATAGGGAGGTGGACGAGTCCGGTGTCTCCTATGATCGGGCCGGCTTGGCGGGGGCCTTCATTAAAGGCATGGCCTTGGTGGGAGTGGCCTTCGAGGAGTTGGTCGCTCTCGGCTACTTCTTGAGCAGGCGAGACGAAAGGAGTGAAGCCGAGGAGAAGGGTGAAAAAAAGTGAGCGCATGAGAGAGGCGACTTAATCTTGCTGGTATTTCGGATTCAGTTCCGTGGGGATGGGAGCTTGGACCTTGCTTTGCCATGCTTGGAGCTTTTTCAGAAGCGCTTGAGCCTTTGCTGGATCCTTTTTGGCGAGGTCGTTCGCTTCGGATAGGTCGTCCTTGAGGTTGTAGAGTTCGAGTGAGTTGTCCTCGAAATACTGGATGAGCTTCCAGTCGCCATCGCGGATGACGCCACAGGGAGTGGTGCGGAAGTGGAGGTTCTTTTGTTCGTCGTTATGATAGCCCTGAAGGTAGGCGGGGAAGTGCCAGAAGAGGGAGCGTGGAGGAAGAGGCTCGCCCTTGAAGGCGGGGGTGAGGTCGACACCATCAATGAGTTCGGGGCGGGGTGCTTTGGTTAAGGAGAGGAGGGTGGGGAAGAGATCGACTTGGTGGATGGGGGTGTCGTTTTTACTCCCGGCTTTGATGGTGCCGGGGAGTTTGGCTAGGAAGGGCTCGCGAATGCCGCCCTCGTAATACATGCCCTTGCTGCCTCGGAGGGGAGTGGCACGGGAGTAGGTGCCGTGGGGGCCGTTATCGGAGGTGAAGATGACAAGGGTGTTGTCGCTGAGGTGGAGCTGGTCGAGGGTGTCGAGCACTTGGCCGACCGCGAGATCCATAGCCTCGATCATGGCGGCATATTTTGGATTGTGATGGGGTTCGCTCTTGGGTCGTTCGGAATATTTTTTTGTCAGGTCAGCACGCGCTTGGATAGGGGTGTGGACGGAGTAGAAGGGGAAGTAGACGAAGAAGGGGTCTGCTTTGTGATCGCGAATCCATGAGGAGACATCGCGCGCGAGGCGCTCGGGGAGGTGCTCGCCTTTGGGGCCATCTTTGAGATTAGGATTCTTGTAAGGAGAGAAGTAGGTCTTGGGGTGGCCGGAGGTGTTTCCGCCGTAGTTGGTATCGAAGCCGTCTTGGGTGGGGTCTTTTGAAATGTGCCATTTCCCAGCGACGCAAGTGCGGTAGCCGGCGGACTTGAGCGCTTCGCCGAGGGTGGTGAATTTTTGGTCGAGACGCGGGGTGTTCTTGATGGGGATGAGCTTGCGGTGTTTTGCTTTGCCACGATCGGAATTTCCGACGGTGAAGACGCCATGACGCGGGGTGTAGAGGCCACTCATGAGTGAGGCGCGTGAGGGGGCGCAGTTCGCGGCGGCAGCGTAGGCTTGGGTGAAGGTGACGCCTTCCTTCGCGATACGGTCGATGTTAGGTGTCTTATAGTAGGTGGAACCCTGGCAGGAGAGATCGGTGTAGCCGAGGTCATCGGCATAGATGAGAACGATGTTGGGTCGTTTTTGCTCGGCGTGTAGCGAGGACGAGCATGCGAGAGCGAGCAACCCGATAATCGCGGAGAGAGGGAAGTGGAGTGTTCTCATGAGGTGGTTTTTGGAAGGATGGATTCTTTTGAGAAAGAGGCACTTTTATAAGGAGGGTATACCTCCGGAAAGGAGAGATTCTATCGGGGTTATTTTTGGCCAAGTCCTTGCAAAATTGGGAGGATGTCAGATTCTCCTTCTATGGAAAAAAGACGACTCGGGGAAAGTGGAATCGTGGTGAGCGAAATCTGTATGGGGACGATGACCTTTGGCACGCAGGCGGACAAGAAAGAGTCCTTCCAGATCATGAACGACTCGGTTGAGGCGGGGATCGATTTTTTTGACACCGCAGAGGTCTATCCCGTGCCGCCGAGTGAGGAGCTAGCTGGTCTCACTGAAAAGTGGGTGGGCGAGTGGCTGGCGGACCGTCCGCGGGAGTCGGTAATCATCGCGAGTAAGATCGCGGGTGCAGCACATGGTTGGTTCTGCCCGCCGATTCGCCATGGAAAGGCGGCGCTCGATCGGGTGCACTTGCGCAAGGCTCTTGAGGGGAGCTTGCAGCGCCTCGGGACGGATTATCTCGATCTCTATCAGGTGCACTGGCCTGATCATGGGATGCGTGCAGCGGACACGCTGGAGGTGCTCGATGAGTTCGTGAAGGAGGGTAAGGTTCGTGCGATTGGTTTGAGTAATGATAATTCTTATGGAGTCATGAAGAGTCTTTGGACGAGCGAGATGGAGGGGCTCACGCGCATCGATACGGTTCAGAATAATTTCTCGCTGAATAACCGGCGAGACGAGCATGAGCTTGCCGAGTGTCTTCGCCGTGAGCAGGTGAGTCTTCTTCCTTATAGCCCGCTCGCGGGTGGAGTTCTTACTGGAAAGTATAATGACGGGGTGCCTGAGGGAGCCCGCTTTTCGGAATATCTTAATCACGGTGGGCTGCGCCAAAAGGCGATGGCTTCGCGCTTCGTGAATGAAAAGTCCATCGCATCGACGCGTCGCTTCATGGAGATCGCAGCAGATCTACAGATGGATGTTACAACATTGGCAACCGCATGGAGCAAGCAGCATGACTTCGTGGCATCGACGATTGTGGGAGTTTCTTCAGCTTCACAAATGGCGCCAATTTTAAAAGCAGCGGGTCTTGTTTTGGATGATGCGACCATGAAGAAGCTCGATCGAGTCACGGATGAGATTCTTTACCCAATGGGATAATCGCAATGATGCTTTCTTTGGTCCTGCCGTTATGATTCATTTTCAAAGTCGACCATGAGTAATGACCCCCAAACACCCGAGAGCGCCGGAAGCGGAGATGCTCTTGATTTAACCGGATTGAGTTTCGGCCCTGCGTGGGCACGAGATAAGTCGGAATCGAAGCCTGCTAAGAAATACAAGGACCGTGGCGATCGCGACGATTCCCGTGACCGCCGAGGCGGTGGTGGAGGACGACGTGATGATCGCCGAGGCGGTGGCCGTGGTGAGTCACGTGGAGGCCGTGGGGATGATCGCCGTGGCGGCGGAAAATTTCAAGGCGGCCGTGGTCGTCGCGATGACCGAGGACCTCAGCGTGAGGAGATTCCAGCACCTGAAGGGTTTGGTGTCAGCTTCATGCCGAGTGAAGAGAGCCTCGATCTCTTGGCAAAGGAAGTGACCCAGACGGGGCGCACTTTCTCAGTCTTCGATCTCGCGAAAGTTCTCTTACAGGGCCGCGATCGTTTCCGAGTCACCTTTGAAAATAAGGAGAAGACCGTCTTCCGCTGTCGTGAAGACAACTCGGTCTGGCTCACGAAGGAGGAGGCAGTGAGCCATCTCTGGAGAGCTGATTGGCGGAGCAAGTTTTACACGGAAGTTCAGGTTGAGGGCGAAGCCCCCAGCGGTAGTTTCCAAGCGGTCGCGAAGTGCGGCATGACTGGCAAGTATCTCGGTCCGCCGAATTACCATGCTTATCAGGTCAATGTCGCGGCTATTCACCGTGAGCAATTTGGTCATATGCCTCTTGAGCGCTTTAAGTCGAAGATCGTGATGGAGCGTGGCGAAGAAGCAGTGAATGCATGGCTCGAAAGCATGAAGATCACTACGCAGTGGAAGATCGCCGAACCGGCAGCAGAAGCTCCTGCGGAAGAGACGCCTGCGACCGAAGAAGTTTCCAAAGCAGAGGTCAAAGAGGAAGTCGCACCAGAAGCCGTAGCCCCAGAGGTCACTGAAGAGGTAGCTCCAGAAACTGCAGAATCCGAAGCACCCGCGGAAGAGGAAGCTGCTCCTGTTGCAGAAGGAGAACCTGCAGCCACCGAGGAAGCCGAACTTTTTAAGGCGGCCCGCGATGTTGAGCAGCACTTCCTAGCTAACCACTTTGAAGCCGCCTTTGAAGAGACGAACCGCGCTTGGGTCATGGGTGATATTCAAGGGAAGAACCTCTCACCAGGTCTGCTTACCTTGCTTAAGAATTCTGTGATCGAGGAGAAGCGCTACCCAGCGAACCTCATGCCCATCGTCTGTCGCCAGCTTTCTGGTCGTCACGTTGCAGTCTTCAAGTGGGCTAAGAAACTCAAGGTCGGTCCTTCACGGCCGCACGCCGTCCCCGCGGATGCTAAGCTCGCCGAGCGCCCTCAAGCAATCATCGACTACCTCAAGGAGAATTCAGGTAAGAAGCTCAAGGAACTCTGGGACAAGTTTCTCCCAGAGGATTCCACGGATGAAGTGAAAGGGCAGTGGTATCACGACCTTCACTGGCTCCTGAATCAGGGCCATGCCATCCTGCTTTCCGACACCTCGCTTCATCTTTCGAAGTCCACTGACGGGGGGCCTCCGGCGAAAAAGGCCGCTAAGAAATCCGTGAAGAAGGCAGCCAAGAAATCCGAGCCTAAGAAGGAGAAGCCTGCGTCTGAGGAAACTCCCGAAGCAAAGATGGAAGAGACTCCTTCTCCCAAAGCAGCTGAGGCTGAATCAGTAGAACCTGCAGAGGAGAAAGCTCCGGAAGCAGAGTCAGAGAAAAAGTAGAAGTGCTTAGAAAATAGTATCTCGATTCTCATTGCGGGAACTCTCCTTCGCGATGAGGATCGCCGCATGGCAACCATTGATATCACGCCCGATCAAGCGGGGGAGATCTTGAAAAAGATCACCTCCAAGATTGGGTTCATTATCCCGGCGTTCTTCGTCATCGTCGGGCTCTTCACTTCTTTCTACACCGTCCCCGCTGACTCCGAGGCCGTCATTCTCCGCTTTGGGAAATACGACCGCACGACCACTTCAGGGCTCCATTTCAAGCTTCCCTTCGGCTTGGAGCAAAAATACATCCTCCCTGTCAAGCGTCAGCTCAAGATGGAGTTTGGCTTCACCACCACGGGTGCGACCAATCGTTACCAAGCCTCTGCTGGCGAGCAGGAGCAAGAGCAGTCCATGATCACGGGCGATAAAAATGCCGCCCTCGTCGAGTGGGTCGTGCAGTATCGTATCGAAAGCCCCAAGGATTACCTCTTCGGCGTCCGTGATCCCGAGCTCACTCTCCGCGACGCTTCCGAGTCCGTCATGCGTGAAGTTGTGGGTGACCGCACCGTCGATGAAGTTATCACCATCGGCCGTCAGTCCATCGAGACTGATGCCCTTGGTAAAATGGACGCGCTCGTCCGCCACTACGGCCTCGGTCTTCAGATTACTTCCATCCAGCTGAAGAACGTCAACCCGCCGCGCGCAGTTCAATCCTCGTTTAATGAGGTGAACCAGGCTCAGCAGGAACGCGCTCGTATGATCAATGTCGCAAAGGGTCAGTATAACAAAGCAGTTCCTAAGACAAAGGGCATGGCCGATCAGCAGGTCAGCCGTGCTGAGGGGGATGCCAAGCAGCGCGTCAATGAAGCGAGCGGAGACGCCGAGCGCTTCCTCGCTCTCTATAAAGAATATGCCAAAGCTCCTGAGATCACTCGTCAGCGCCTCTACCTAGAGCGCATCGCCGAGGTTCTCCCTCGCCTAAAGAGCAAGGTCATCATGGATGAAGATGCCACCTCTCCTGTCCCTCTTCTCGACCTCAATAACGCCCTGAAAAAATGAAAAAATTCTTCTCAGCCTTCATCGCTCTCGGCGTCCTAGTCGTCCTTCTCTTCGTCTCGGGTGCCATCTACACCGTGCGAGAGGATCAGCAGATTCTCCTCACCCAGTTTGGAAAACCCATCGGCGATCCCATCAAGGATGCCGGTCTCCATTTCAAGCTCCCCTTCATTCAAAAGGTGAACATGATGGAGAAGCGCGTCCTCTCTTGGGATGGAGCGGGCTCCCAGATGCCCACTCGGGACAAACTCTACATCCAGGTCGATACCTTTGCGCGTTGGGAAATCTCCGAGCCGCTCGTCTACTTTGAGAAGCTTCGTGATGAGCGCAGTGCCCAGTCTCGTCTCGATGACGTCCTCGGTTCCGAAACTCGTAATGCTGTGGCAAAACACGACTTGATTGAAATCATCCGCACCACGAAGGATCGGCAACCTGAACAGCCCGAAGAAATTGGTGAAATTCTCGGCTCCGAGAGTGGCCTCGAACCCATCAGCAAGGGCCGCAGCCTCATTGAGAAAAGCGTCTATGATGAAGCGAAGGGCAAGCTCGAGTCCTACGGGATCAAGCTCCTCGATCTCCGCTTTAAGCGAGTGAACTACACTCGCCAAGTCGAGCCCGAGATCTTCGGTCGCATGATTTCTGAGCGCCAGCAAATCGCCGAGCGCTTCCGCTCTGAGGGAGCGGGTGAAGCCGCGCGAATCCTTGGTGACATGGAGCGTGAGGTGAAGACCATCGAGTCCGAAGCCTACCAGAAGGTCCAGAGCGTCCTCGGTAAGTCAGATGCTGAAGCTACCCGCATCTACGCCGAAGCCTATGGCGGAAGTCCTTCGCAGGAGAGATTCTACAAGTTCGTCAAGACGCTTGAGTCTTACGACAAGATTCTCGATGGCAACACCACGGTCATTCTTTCTACTGAATCGGATCTCTTCCGTCTCTTAAAAGGGGTCGATTCAGGAGAATAGCTTACTTGTTTTTACCCTGCGCCAGCTTCTTTGCCATTCGTGGAAAGAGAAGCAGGTGCAGCGGGAGAACAGAATACCAGTAGAGCCTTCCGAAGAGCCCACGCGGGCGGAAGGTCGCGGTCTGGCGTAGGCTGGTCTCGCTGATCTCGTATTCCAGCCAGGCCTCACCGGGGAGCTTCATCTCAGCCGCGAGAATGAGCCTTGCCGATTCCGAATCGCTCTTGCGATCTGCGAGCACCACGCGCCAGAAATCCAGCGCGTCGCCATTCTTCAGTTTAGTCGGATGCCGCCTGCCTCGGCGCAGCCCGATGCCTCCCGTGAGTCGGTCCATCCAGCCGCGGAGCTTCCAAGCCCAGTTCATGCTCGGCCAGCCCTTCTTTCCACCGAGCGTCCACACTGCATCGATGACTTCCTGACGATCTCCCGAGAAGAAGACGATCTGCTCATCGCGCAGAACTCCGTGCGCCGGAACCTGCACCGATTTTAAAAAGGCGGGGTCCAGTTTTCCGGAGGCGAGCGAGTCATACCAAGACGAGGGCACGCGATGCTGAGCGATGCGCATGAAGGCCTTTTCGATGGCTTCTTCATAGCTCAGCAGCTCTTGCGGAATCACTTTTTCAATCTCGTGATCATGGCAGATCGTTTCATTCACGAGGGAAGTCACGAGCGACTGCGCCAGCGGATAACTCGTGGCGGTTACGAGATAGAGCCAGCGCGCTGAGAGCTTCGGCGTGAAGAATGGCACGGGAATGATGTAGCGCTTCAGCCCGCGTGCATCCGCATAGCGCAGGAGAAGATCGCGATAGCTCAGCACCTCAGGTCCGCCGATGTCGAACTCCTTTCCCAGGGTCTCCTCCTTAGCGAGCACCCCCGTGAGATAGGAGATCACATTACGGATCGCGATCGGCTGACACCGTGTCGCGGTCCACTTAGGTGTGATCATAAAAGGCAGCTTCTCAGCGAGATCCCGGATGATCTCGAAGGAGGCCGAGCCGGAACCCACGATGATTGAGGCCCGCAGCGTCGTCACCGAGACTTTGCCCTCACGGAGAACCTCATTCACCCGCTCGCGCGATGCGAGGTGAGGGGAGAGCTTTCCCTTCGGGATGAGACCGCTGAGATAGATCACTTGTTTTGCTTGAATCCAGTCACGGAAGTTCTGCGCACAGCGTTCTTCTTTTTCCGAGAATCCATCATCCGCGCCCATGGAGTGGAGGAGATAATAAGCGGCATCGATCCCCTCCGGCGCTGATGGGAGTTTGCCCAGAAAATCCGCTTCTAAAAAGCGCAGCTGTCCGGAGCTAACGAAGCTCTCATAGAGTCCCGCTGGAAAGCGCGTGGTGGATCGCACCACTGCCGTCACTTGGTGTCCTCCATCAAGGAGAGTCGGCAAGAGGCGGAGCCCGATATAGCCGTTGGCACCCGTCAGGAGGATATTCATGCTCTAGAGTGACGCAGGAAGTCCTCTCTGGCAACCTGCCGCTTTCGCTTCCCTTTCCAGCTCTCAAACCGTGCAAGGCATTGGCCGTGATGTGCAGAGCGCAGGAGATGGGCTTCAAAAAGCTGCTAGCCAGTAATTCTCTCCCCGAGTATTTTTTTAAAGGAGGCAGTTTTTGGACTGCCTTCTTTTTTTATCTCCTACTCTCGGCAAAAAGCGCAAAACCTGCTGCCGCTAAATCCTAGGCAGGCGATTCATCATCCCACTCGCCCAGCGCATTCCTGCTTCGACGAGGTCCCAAGAAATGTTGGCCCAGTTGAAGACGAAGATCTTCCACGTCAGCTCCGGTGTGGCTACGCAGAGCATCGCGCTCAGAAGCACGAGGTTACAAAAGATGATCACCATCAGCGAGAAGAAGGTGCCGTGCTCCTTCAGGTCTGGCTGGTCCTTTGGGATCATCCACAGGGTCCACACGATGTGGAAGCACCATGAGGCTCCGAGCAGCACGATCATTCCTTGCTCCCCATAAGGAATCTCCGTGGCGAGCGAGATCAGTCCATAGACTCCCAGAAAGATCAGGGACCAAAAGGGAACAAAGTAAGGTGAGAGCGCAATCAAGAGATTGGACTTATTCGTCATGATATAGCCGCCATCGGTGCTCACCTTCATCCCACTCACGCGACCGCCACAGCAGTAGACGAAGAGGGCGTGGGTGAGCTCGTGACCCAGCACGTAGAGATAGAGAAATTTCTCTGCCATGAGGCCAGAAAAGAACCATGAGAGCATGAGCCCGGTCCCCACTGCGAAGCAGACGAACTCCTTCGTCTTATAAAAATGGTGGAGGAAATCAGGGTCGCCCACCCGCTGGAAGAGCGTCAGCACCGTCACAAAGCACAGCGGAATGATGAGCAAGGCAGCCATCCAGCGGAGGATCCGGCTTGGCCAAGGGAGGTGGAACTCATCGTAGCCGAAGTCGTCTGCTGTTCCTGAGATCGCGGCGTGCGCCGTCATGCCGGCGCGGCGTCCCGTCCGCATATTTTGCATGTCTTGGACCTTCCGGTCCACCCGCTTCAGGGCACCCCCAAGCCCGCCCTTCTTTCCCCGGGAAGACCGGTGATTGATACGAGATGATTGGAGGTCGAGACGCTTGCGAGCCACAGGCTAATTAAAATACCTAAAATGTCTGGAAAGACAAAGCGAAAGAATTACCGAATGATCATGAATGAGGTTGAAATGGCGGGGTGGGATTCCAGATTCGACAACTGAGGGGCCCTTCGGCAGTCTTGTGAGGTGAAATTTTGGCTCTCTCTTCTCATGATTCTCCAGCTCTCGCCCCTTCATGGCGCCAACCGAATGACCGAAGAACAGGCGAAAAAGTTTGTCGATCTCGCGCTCGCAGGCTTGGCCAAGGAGTTTCCGAACAAAATCTCGGTCGTGCTGACGAGCAAGGCGGACTTGAAGGCGCCGCAGGAGATGTTTCCCGTGTTCTATGGTCACTTTGATTGGCACTCCTCAGTTCACGGTCACTGGACCTTGGTGCGTCTCATGCGCCTCTATCCCGAGGCCGAGTGGCAGGGCAAGGTGCGGGTCGCCTTGCGGGGGAAGTTTTCTGAAGAGAAACTCCAAAAGGAGGCCGCTTATCTGAAGGCGCACAAGTCTTTCGAGAGGATGTATGGCTGGGCCTGGGCCCTGCGCCTCGGGATGGAGCTGCGTCTCTTAGAGGATGACGAGGGGGAGAAATGGGCGCAGTGGTATCGCCCGCTGGAGGAGGTCATTGTCTCGCACGCGAAGAGCTACCTGCCGAGGTTGGATTGGCCCGTGCGCTGTGGCTTTCATCCGGAGTCCGCCTTTCCGCTGGGGCAGATGCTGGACTGGGCGCGGGCGACCGGTGATGAGGACTTTGAGACCTTGCTTCTTTTGAAAGCAGGTCACTTTTATGCCAAAGATCAGGCTTATCCCGTGCGCTACGAGCCAAGCGGGACGGACTTCTTTTCCGCAGGGTTGAATGAGGCAGATCTCATGAGACGCGTGATGGGGAAAGAGGATTATCGCAAGTGGCTCTCTGAGTTTTTCCCAAAATTCGATCTCGGGAATCTCGCCGACCCGCTGGCGGTGAGTGATCTGGAGGACGGACATCTGGTCCACCTTGCGGGGCTCAATTTGAACCGTGCCTGGTGCCTGCGCGGGGTTGCTTCCTCGCTCGATGCCGAGCAGAAGAAGCGCTTCCTCGCGATCGCGAAGGCGCATGAGGAAAAGGGCTTACAGCAGATTTTTAGCGGAAGCTATGCCGGCGAGCATTGGCTGGGTTCATTTGCGACTTACCTACTCACCGGATCCGGAGAATGAGAAAGAGGGGAGTTTTCCAACGGTTCATTAGGGGACTGAACTTCGAGAAACCGTCGTGGAAAGGGAGGGTGATCGCGCCGCTTTTTTCGGGCCTGTTTCTGTTCGGCGGAGTGGCAATCGCCTCGATGTGGGTTGGGGCCTTCATAAAGTATGCCGAGGTCCAGAGCTGGGAGGCCGCCGATGCCATCGTCACTGGAAGTAATCTGGAGGTGAACAAGGATAGCGATGGCGACAGCGCGAAGATCCTTATCGAGTATGACTATCGTTTTCGCGGGCGAGCCTACTCGGGAGATCGCTACGAGATCGGAGCCTCGTCGACCAATGTAGGAGTTCCGCGCATGCGTGAAATCATCGCAGAGTATCCCGAGGGAAGAGCGATTGAGATTTTTGTCGATCCCGATGAACCGGAGGAGTCGCTCATCAAGCGGCAGCTCGCACCTGGGGTATGGATCATGATTCCCTTCTCGATGCCCTTCCTTTTAGTTGGGCTCTGCGGAGTGGGCTACGGACTCTTCAGTGGAGTTATTTGGAAGAAGAATCAGGCTCTTAAGGAGGAGTTGATCCCCAAGGCTCCTGAGCGGATCGCGGTAGCTCTCGGTGGAGATTCAGATCCAGATCAGCGTCTGATGTTCACCGCGATGGAGAATTATTTTCAGGGAATTGTTCTGCTGTTCGTATCGATCTTCTGGAATGGAATCGTCTCGGTCTTCCTGATCGTGATGGTGCAGATGTTCCTGTCAGGGGAGGGAGAGGCGTTCTTTCTCGCCCTCTTCCTCATTCCTTTTGTGCTGGTTGGTGGGTTTCTCATACGGACCACTTTTCGCGCTCTGGTGAGTCAGCGGCCTCCGGCTTGGGTCACTGTCTCGGGTTCCTTTTCTCTCCTCGGCGAAAGTGGCGGAGAGCCTGGTTCAGTGCTGCTTTCTTGGATGCCTGTTCCTGATGAACGCGCTGATTTTAGACGATGTGAAATTGCGCTCATCCGGATGAAGACGCGGAAAACCTTCAAGAAGTGGAAGAAGAAAAATCTCGGTTGGGAGAGCGTCCTCGTCACCATGAAAAAAGGGGCGGCAGGAGAGGCGAGTTTCGAATTCGGAAAATCGTCAGACGCTCACAAGAAGAAGTGGTTGGAAACAACTTACGACATTCATCTCGTCATGCGCTGGCAGACTCGCGATGGCCGAGATGGCGAGGAATGCTGGCAGGTAAGCCCTACGCGTAGCAGCGACGACTAGAAGGAGAGAATCCCTGAGCGCTGAAGCTCGGCGTAGATCCACCAGCAGAGTGAGACGGTGGCTACGATAGAAAGGGTGAAGAGAACCGTGCTGCGGGCGCGGTAGCGGCGCTCGTTCTGGAGTTCGCCTCTGGAGAGCTCGGCGTAGAATTTGCGCTCGCGCTCGCGGTCAGCGAAGTCATCGGGCGGAGGCATCATGGTGCGCTCGCGCTCCAGACGCTCTTCGAGCTTTTCGGGAGCTTCTTGGATCGCCTTCTCCAGCTCCGCGATCTTAGACGACAGGAACTCCTCTTCGGTGTCGACCGGGGGAGGGGTTGTTGTCTGAGAACGAAGAAAGGCCATCGGGTTGTTAATAAATTGTTATAGTCTGTTAGACTTTACTTTGCAAGGAAGACAATCAAAGCAAGTGAGCCTAAGATGATCACGGGAAGATTGAAGGCGAAGCCCTGACGCATCATGGAGGAAAAGTCGGAGGCTGTTCCGGTGTGAGCGCGTGAAGCGCCGGGCCCGAAGATGCCGTGCCCTCTGCGAGAACCGGAAAAGTGAGCGACTGCTTGATGATACTCGTCATCAGCGCGGTCAAGAACTGTGAGAGCTTTCTCCAGCTCCTCGTGGCAATTCTCCTTGGGCCAAGCGTCGGGATTCAAGCAATCGATCCGTTGGAGGTGCTTGGCGAAGGATTCCTTGGCCTGGCCCATGTCCTCGATCTCCTGCTTGGAGTCAAAGAGCTCGCGGTCGATGGTGGTGACGGCATTCGTGAGGCGCTCGGTGAGATCGATCTGACCGTTGAGAAATTCCTGCTTTCGCTGGTTCAGCTCTTCAAGGGCGACTTTTTGTCTCTCAAGCTGCTCGCGCTGATGGTGAAGATACTCGAGTTGTGCCTGAGCGTCTTCTAGTTTGCCTTCAAAATCGGTAGAGCTGCCTGTGGAGGCAGGAGGAATTTCCATCTGGGTCTCACGGACGTTGAGGTGCTGTTTACGAGGAGTCTTGGTGGGCATAAGAGTGAAAATACTAAGAACTCAGGGAAGTTATTCGCAAAACTTATAAATTCCAAGCAGATTATTCAACTTTTCTTAAAATTCTTACTTTTCGGACTATCTACCTCATGTTTTTCCTCAAATGGTTTCTTATACCAGCAGCATGCCTTGTGGCAGAGGGCTTTGAAGTCCTCTAAGATGAGGTAAGCGGCAGGGATGAGAAAGAGGGTGATCACCGTGGCGAAAAGGATTCCGTAGCCCAGCGAGATCGCCATTGGTTTTAAAAATTGTGCGTGGAGGGCGCGATCGAACATTAAAGGAATGAGACCCGCGAAGGTGGTGATCGAGGTGAGGAAAATAGGACGGAACCTTTTCTTTCCGGAGATCAGCACCGCATCGAGGAGCTTCATGCCTTCTTCCCGCTTCTTGTTGATGAAGTCGACGAGCACTAAAGAATCATTCACCACGACCCCGGCGAGGGCCAAGATTCCAAACACTGAGAGCCACGAGGGGGTGACGCCCATGATGAGGTGCCCGGCGTAGGCCCCGATGACTCCAAAGGGCACCGCGAGGAGAACGATGATCGGTTGCAGGAGTGATTTGAAAGGAATCGCAAGCAGGGCATAGAGCACCAGCATGAGTCCGCCGAAGAGCCAGTTGACCCGGTTTCCGGTCTCGCGGTCCTCTTTGATGAATCCTTGCCAGAGCCAGGAGACGTCGGACTGGCGATTGACGAGTTCCGCGATTTGCGGTTCGAGTTCGGCCGCGAGGCTGATGATGTCGATATCCTTTGAGATCGGTGAGGCAATGATGTCGGTGACCTCTGCTCCATCGACTCGCTCGATCTCTCCGGCAGCTCGTTTCAGCTCCGCATTCGCGATGGTGTTGAAAGGGATGTCAGTGCCATCTGGCGCTTGGATCGTGAGGGTGTCAAAGGTGTGAAGTGACTCGCGCTTGCCCTCGGGGAGCCGGACCATGACGCGGATTTCTTCCCCATCTCGCTGGATGCGCTGCACTTCTTCTCCGAAGAAGGCCTGCCGGATCTGGCTCGCGAGATCGCGCTGGGTGAGATTTAGCTCCATCGCCAGCGGCTTTAGCGTGATGGAGAGTTCCTCGCGGCCTCGCTGCGCATCGGCATTCGCCCACTCGATGTCTTTGTGATTTTCAAAGAGGAGTGCGATTTCTTCGGCGAGGTCTGATTTTTTCTCACTCGAAGGGCCTCGAAGATGGATTTGAAGCGCTTCGGTTTCGTTTCCTCCAGATCGGCGGCCACCCCTAGAGCCACGGGGCCGGAAGCTGCGGATGCCGCGGACCTCTCCCACCTTGTCGATCCACATTTTGCAAATTTCGTCATTGCTCGGGCCAGGTTCGCTGCGCTCTCCGGGGGGTAGGATTTCCAGCATGACTCTCCCGTCGTCGGTGGAGGTAGATCTACCGCCGCGTCCTGCTGCTCCGGTGTTGCTGTAGATGTTTACGATGAGGGATTTCCCGCTGCCGGGATCGATGAGTTCGCGCTGCAGTTCCCGGGCTTTTTCAGAGACGTTGAGAATTTGCTCATCCGTCTCGTCAAAGGGCGTGTTGCGCTGCATCTCTACCTCGGCGAAAATGACATTCCGCTCGATTGCGGGAAAGGCGACGAAGCCCATTTTCCCTCCCTGCTTAAGGCCGACGGCCATCGCTCCAAGTGCGAGGAAGATGGCGATCGTGCTGTAGCGATATTTTACGGCAATGCGGAGGAGAGGTTGGTAGTATCTCTCCACCGCCCGCTCGAGCCCATCGGCAATCGCCTTTTGAAAACGAGCGAAGATCCCGAGCTTCTTCGTATCCCTCTTCATCTTGAGATGCTTGAGATGAGAGGGGAGAATGAGCTTGGATTCGATCAGGGAGAAAAGAAGCACCGCGCCCACCACCGGTGGGATCTGCTTCGTGTAGGTCGACCAGTAGCCGTCGAAAAACATCAGCGGGATAAAGGCCACCACCGTCGTGATGACGCCGAAGGTTACCGGCGTCGCGACCTCCTTAGTTCCTAGGACTGCCGCATCGAGCGGGGTGAGATCGTCCCGCATCCGCGTGTAGACATTTTCCCCTGTCACGATGGCGTCATCCACCACGATTCCGAGAACGATGATGAAGCCAAAGAGACTCATCGTATTCGCCGTAAGCCCGAAGTAGGGCATGAGGATCACTCCTCCCGCAAAGCTGGCGGGGATTCCAATGACGACCCAAAAAGCGAGCATGGGACGAAGAAAAATGCCCAGCACGATAAAGACAAGAAGCGCGCCGATCATGAGCGAATCTCCGAGGGTAGAAAGGCGCCCCCGAATGCGGGTCGACTCGTCATCCCAAGTGTGAAGCACAATCCCAGCCGGGTATCTCGCCTCTGATTCCTCGATATAGCGGTGGATCGCATCAGAGATCTCGATCGCGCTCTCATCCTGACCTTGCAGGACATCGATCATCAGAGCCCGCACGCCATTGAAGCGGACGAGTTGTCCCTGGTCCTCGAAGCCGTCTTTGACGATTGCCAGATCTGAGAGTTTCAGCTGAGCGCCATCGGCCGCCGTGATCACGATGTTTCCAAACTCTTCCTCCTCATAAGCCTGCCCATTCGTGCGGATCGTGATCGGGCCCGTGGAGGTCTGCACCGATCCTGCCGAGAGCGCGAGCGAGGAGCGGCGAATCGCATCAGAGAGATCGGCGATCGTCAGGCCGTAGTCGCGGAGTTTTTCATCGTTCGCTTCGATCGATATTTCCAGAGAGCGCGTGCCACGGAGATCGGTGCGAGAGATTTCCGGAAGTTCTAGGAGATCCTCCTCGACCCGTCGCGCGAGGTGGTAGAGCTCCATTTCAGAAAGCTCCCCCGTGATCGCTACCGTGATGACTTCTCGGTAGCTCGAGCTGTTAGGAACCGTGATGCGGGGCCGCTCGGTCTCGCCCGGGAAGGTGTTGATGGTGTCGACGAGGGATTCCACCTCATCGCGGAGATCCTCAAGATCGACCCCGTCCTCTGGCATGATATCGAAATCTGCTAACCCTCGTTTTGCCTCCACTTGGAGTTCCTTGATTCCCGGTAGATCACGGAGCACTCGCTCGATGGGCAAGATGATGTGCTCCTGCACATCCTCAGGGCTCCCTCCCCGGTAAGTCATCTTGATGTCGACCTGGCCAAAGTCCTGGGTCGGACTCACTTCTAGAGCGACTTTATTGAAGGCGGTGTAGATTCCGCCCAAAAGAATCGCCACCAAGAGGAAGTTGGCGGCGATGTCATTCTTAGTGAACCAGCGAATCATCTGCGCGGACTATAACGCGATTGAGAGAGATGTCCTTTCGTTTCTTCTTCTCGTTAAAATTGTTTCTCGACACAGAAAAAGCCATTCCTACGAGAGGAATGGCTTTTAAGGGGGGCAAGGGGGATTTTTTTCAACGAGCGAAAGCAAGATCTAGCTCGGAAGAGCGTCTTGGCTTTCCGCTGCGCGGGGGAGAAAGAAGTAAATGATGCTGCCAAGGTGAGCGAGGGTCATGATGAGAACGACCCCAAGGACTTTTTTGTTCGTGTCGATCCGCTCGTTCAGAAGACAGTGGAAGAGTGACCAGGCCCAGATCGCGACCAAGCTGAGTGATAAGATGAGGAGGAAGAAGGCAGTGACGTCCTCTGCGCCGCCTGCTGTGCTGAGTAGAAATGGAGTCCGCATAAGTCGTAGTCACCCTTTTGACGGAGGAGAAATCGAGCAATGCACAGAAAGATCACTTTTCTAACAAAAAGTGATGGAGCACCAAAAAAGCCCGCCCTTTTAAAGGGGCGGGCTTTGAAAAATGGAGCTGTCTGATTTCTACAGCTTGTTCACGCGGGCGAACTGCTTGAGGCGGAGGCCGTTGAGGGCGATGAAGCCGGTGGCGTCGTTCTGGTTGTAGGCCTCTTCTTGGCCGCCTTCCATGGTCGCGATATCCTCATCGTAGAGGCTGTTAGGCGAGCGGCGTCCGGCATTCATGATGTTGCCTTTGTAGAGTTTGAGGCGGACTTCGCCGTTGACCGTCTTCTGGGTCTCGGTGACGAGGGCCTGAAGGGCATTGCGCTCGGGGGCGAACCAGAAGCCGTTGTAGACGAGCTTGGCGTAGTCCGGGATAAGGCCGTCGCGGAGGTGCTGGGCGTCACGGTCGATCGTGAGTGTCTCGAGGTCGCGGTGCGCAGCGAGAAGGATGGTGCCGCCGGGTGTCTCGTAGATACCGCGTGACTTCATGCCGACGAAGCGGTTCTCGACGATGTCAACGCGGCCGATGCCGTGCTGGCCGCCGAGGTGGTTGAGGACGCGCATGACGCCGTAGGGGGTGAGGAGGGTGTAGCCGTCTTGCTCGCCTTTGATCTCGAAGTCGCCGAGCTCGCCAATGTAGGTGGCGAGGCTGTCGTTTTTAAGTCCGATGATGTTGCCTTTTTCGAAGAGGCATTGGAGATACTCGGGCTTGTCCGGTGCGTCTTCAGGCGAGACGGAGAGAACATACATGTCAGTGTCCTTCTCGGTGGTGCCATCATACCAAGTGTCCTCAAGCGCTCCGGCTTCGAAGGAGATGTGGAGGAGATTCCGGTCCATGGAGTAGGGCTTGGACTTGGAGGCCTGGACATCGATGCCGTGCTTCTCACAGTATTCGATCATCTCGTTCCGGCCTGGGAATTCTTTACGGAAGTCATCCATACGCCATGGGGCGATCATTTTGATGTCAGGAGCGAGCGCATTGAGGGCGAGCTCGAAGCGGACTTGGTCGTTTCCTTTTCCGGTGGCGCCGTGGGCGATGGCGTCTGCGCCTTCGGCAATGGCGACATCAAGCATACCCTTGATGATGCAGGGGCGGGCGATGGAGGTTCCGAGGAGGTAGCGGCCTTCATAGACGGCATTGGCCTGGAACATGGGGAAAATGTAGTCAGCTGCGAACTCTTCCTTAAGGTCGCCGATGTAGCACTTGGAAGCGCCGGTCGCGAGAGCCTTGGCTTCGAGGCCGTCGAGTTCCTCGCCTTGGCCGACGTCGGCACAATAAGCGATGATCTCAGCATTGTATTTCTCTTTGAGCCAGAGAAGGAGGACGGAGGTATCAAGGCCTCCGGAGTAAGCGACGACGATTTTCATGACGCCCGCTGGAATAGGGGAAGCGCCGTGATTTGGCAAGGCGAGTGAGTTTAAAAAGGGATGTCGCTGTCGTTATCATCCTCGTCAGCTCTGAGTCCCGCTTTTTGGAGAAAGGTGATGACGAAGTCGAGCCGCTGCCGGACTTCTCCTGTTTCGAGGAGGCGCTGGCGGTCGTTGGGATCGTGAATGAACTGCTGGGCGATGGCGTCGGCAGAAGTGGCGGCGTCATCGGCGCGGTCTAGGAGTTCGTGGACTTGGTCGCTGACTTGAGTCGGAAATTTCTTGAGCGCCATGTTCACCGCCGCGCGGAGGAGGACGAGGTAGTCCTCTTCTTCCTCGCCCGTGATGGTGGTGTCGATGAGAGGTCGGATCGCTGCGACGGGGTAGGGTTTATCATCGAACCACTCATCGAAGTGGACCCGGAAGACGCCGTGGAGGACGAGGTTTGAGGTGCCATCGGGCGATTCGCGAGAGGCACGGATGAGGCCGATGGTGCCGACCTTAGCTGCGTGGTCCTCAGGATTAAAGGAGTCTGCCCCGAGGAGGTTTCCGACGCAAAACATGCAGTCGCCCTCAAGGGCCTCAGTGACCATTTCGCGGTAGCGATTCTCGAAGATGTGCAGCGGCATCGCCCCGTGGGGGAAAAGCACGGTATCGGGCAGCAGAATGACGCCGCATTTTTCGGGGATGGTGAGGGAGTCCATTAGGTTCTAGAGAGGAGTTGACCACAGAGGGCACAGAGAAAGCTGAGCTTGATAGAGATGAATTTTGACCACTGAATGAGCGGAAGGAGCAGAAGCTTGTCGACTGGATGGGAGATCTTTAGCGGTTTGGATTGATGATTCGGCGGATTTTTAGGGGGAGGACCTTGAAGTTAATGAGGAGGCCGAGAGGATGGCCGGTGATGGCGAGGTAGCCCAGGATTTGAGCATCGTGGGCAGGGTTGAAGGCTGAGACGACTTTAGTTTCGACGATGATGGTGTTCTCGATGACGAGATCAGGGCGAAGTTTTCCGATGAAGTTCTCTTTGTAGTGAACAGGGTATTCGGGTTGCTGATCGAAGTGGATGTCTCGCTTTGATAGTTCGATGCAGAGTGCGTTCTCATAGAGTTTTTCATCGAGGCCTAGTTTCAGATGTTTCTGGACCTCTATAGCGGCTCCGATGATTTTCTTTGAGAGTTCGGCGTGAGGGTAATCCTCGTTTTTTTTCAGGGAATCTCATTGTTCAAGCTTCTGCTCTTTCCGCTTATTCTGTGGTCAAATTTTTATTCACTCGCGAGCGCCTGATCGAAGTCTTCTAGGATGTCATCGATGTGCTCTTGTAGAGAGATGTCCCGAGAGTGAGTCTCGGAATCCGAGGTGTGGCCGCCGTGGAGGGTGAGAGTTTCGTGTTTCATCTTAGAAGGATCACTATCACCGATCCGGAGTCATGCAAAGCGAGAGGTCTAGGTAGCGGGGGCAATTCTTTGAAACAGGAGCGCCAGCAAGGCGAGTGCGGGGCAGATGATCAGGAGCGGTCCGGCGGCGGTGTTACCATCGAAAAATGCCACGAGCGCAAGCGGTCCAATCACGAGATAATCGACGAGCGGGATCGCGGCGAGCGCGCGAGAGACGAACTGCCCGATGTCCTTCGTGCTTCTGAGTTTCCGCACGCAAAAGGCGAGAGTTCCCAAGAAAATTACCAAAGCGGGCAGAGCGGCCGCCTTTGTCATCAAAAGCATGAGGCCACCCATGACAAAACTGGGCGCGGCGAGAAACAAGACAGGGACGATCTGCTGGGCCGAGGTCGGGTGCGGCTTTGATTCATTTTTCGCCAGTAGAGAGATGCCCAAGATGTAAGAGCCCAGCGCGAGAGCAATGACGCTCAACCCTAAGTAGTGCTGAGGGTTCGACGCGGTGAACTTTTCCCAACTCACAAAACTAAAAGCGCAGGCCGGATAAATCAGCGCCCGTGCGCCCGCCATGAAGAAGAAGCTCCCCGCATTCACCTTATGCCAGCGCGTGTAAGCGAGGATGCAAATGACGATTCCGGCCGCGAAAAGGCCCGTCGTAGTAGCCGCAGTGAAGGCTAGCATAAGTCCGAGCCCAAGGAGGAAAAAGGCCAGCGCCCCGATCGTCCCACGTGACCACCGCCCTGCCGGAATCGCACGATCATCGCGGTGCTCCGCATCATAAGCCGCATCATGCCAGTCGTTTAAGAAGCAGCCGCCGAGGTAGAGGCAGGTCATCGCCCCCGCGATCAGTCCGAAGGAAGGCGTCAGGTCACTTTTAAAAGAGATCATCCCAAAAAGCGTCCCTAAGAGGGCGTTCGACCACACCGTCGGTAAATTCGCGAACCGACTCATCGCGAGCAGATCAATGAAGCGCTGATAGGAAATCATCCCAGCGACTGTGGCTTCAGAAAGCCGCCCCTGCAAGATTAGCGATACTCTCACTTGAAAATCGCCAAGCCAAGTGGACAAGTCCTCATCCTTTAGTAAACTCTCCTCGATGAAACTCGCCCCTTTTCCTAGCCCTCGTGCCCTCGTGCG
>JALZWA010000264.1 GCA_023299815.1 Akkermansiaceae bacterium | reverse complement strand
CCGTCATCGAGGACGTAAACTTCTCCGTGTTGGTAGGGTGACATCGTGCCGGGATCGACATTGAGATAGGGGTCGAATTTCTGGAGGAGGACCTTGAGGCCCCGGTGTTCCAGAAGGGTGCCGATGGATGCTGCGGCAAGACCTTTTCCCAGAGAGGAGACGACGCCTCCGGTAACGAAGATATATTTCATGGTTGGCTGGATGAGAGAAGAGATTCGATGAAGGGAACTTGGTCGGGCGAGTCGAGGCCGATGGCTTCGTGTTCGGTGAGATGGACGCGGATGCGTGCGCCGTCTTCGAGGGCTCGGAGTTGCTCTAGTCCTTCGCTTTGTTCAAGTGCGGAGGGTGGGAGGGAGACAAAATGTTTTAGGAAGTCAGTGCGATAGCCGTAGATTCCGAGGTGCCGGTAGGAGGGAAGGTCTGGCACGGGCTCCCGGCGATAGGGAATAGGGGTGCGGGAGAAGTAAAGGGCGTCACCTTTTGAGGATAAGGTGACTTTGACAATATTCGGATCATCAAGGTGCGCAGAATCGGTGATCGGACTCGCGGCGGTGATCATGGGAAGCTCGGATTCCTCGCGCAGAGTTCTTGCGAGGGTGTCCACGAGCTCGGGGTCGAGTAGGGGTTCGTCGCCCTGGATATTGAGGACGTGGGTTGCTTCTTGGAGTTGCTCGGCTACTTCTGCGATGCGGTCGGTGCCTGAGGGGTGATCAGCGCGGGTGCGGCAGACTTTTGCGCCGAGGGATTCCGCGAGTTCGATGATGCGGTCGTCATCTGTGGCGATGACGAGATCGTCGAGCTCATTTGATAAGAGTGCGCGCTCGTAAACGTGCTGGAGGAGAGGTTTCCCGAGAAGTGGGAAGAGGGGCTTTCCGGGGAAGCGGGAGGAGGCCCAACGGGCCGGGATGATTCCAACGATTCTGTTTTTTGATTCGGAAATAAGATCCTCCTTTGAAGGTTTTTGGAAACTAGGAAGATGAGGTCTTTCTCACAAGGCTAATGTGTCGGGAAAGAGGAATATCGACAGAGTGGAAGCAATCAGTCAGTTTCCGGCATGTCGGAATATTTCACCCATGTCGATATCGCCGTTCTCTTCGGCTATCTCATCCTGACGACCGTGATTGGTCATCGCATGGGGGGGAAGCAGGCTACGATTAAGGATTTCTTTGCCGGAGGAAAGTCGCTTCCGTGGTGGGCGGTGTCGGGCTCGATCATCGCGACTGAGATTAGTGGGGTGACTTTTATCGGAGTGCCTGGAGGGGTGATGGCTGCTGGGGGAGACTTTACTTATATGCTCTGGGGTATTGGTTCCATTATTGGGCGGGTGATTGTGGGTATGGTCTTTGTGAAGGTCTTCTACGAGGATGAGATTTATAGCCCTTATGATTACATGGGGCGGCGGATTAAGCCTCAGCTAAAGACGTTGGCGACGGCTTTCTTTACTGTGGGTTCGATTCTCGGCCAGAGCGTGCGGGTTCTCGTTGCTGCGCTTCCCCTGACGGTTGTGACGGGGTGGTCGTTTGATCTTTGTATTCTCGTGATTGGAGTTTTCGCGATTGGTTGGACCTTGATGGGGGGAATGAGGACCGTGATTTGGACAGATGTGATGCAGTTCGTTCTATTTACCGTAGGAGGACTCATTACAATTTTTTGGATTGTAAGCTCGCTGGACGGAGGCTGGGGGACCTTTTGGCAGGAGGCAGATTCGGCAGGGAAAACAAAGATGTGGGACGCGGAGTTCGGATGGGGTCCGGCCTTTAACTTCACCTTCTGGGTCGCGATTATCGCAGTTCCATTTCAGAATCTCACCGCTTTTGGCGTGGATCAACTGAATGCTCAACGGATGTTCTGCTGTAAAAATGCAGCGGACGCTCGGAAGGCGATTATTTGGAGTTCGGCAGGGCAGGCTCTGACTTACCTGATGCTGCTTGTCGGAGCGGCGTTGTTCGTTTTCTACCTGAAGTTTCCACCAGAGGGAATTGTGGCTGATAACCTCGGTTTCGCGAAAGACGGAGTCGCGACCTCAGTTGCGGATGGGGGGGTGCCTAAGGTTGCTGACGAGGTGTTCCCAATTTGGATTGTGAGTCAGCTACCTCCGGGCTTGGCGGGGTTGATTCTTGCGGGGGTTTTTGCGGCAGCGATCTCGAGTCTGGATTCCATTCTGGCTGCTCTCAGTCAGACAACAATTTCACTCATTCATAATCCCGAGAACGGGAATGTTAAAGTGAGTCAGGCGGCGCTGGTGAAGCAGTCGCGGAGATGGGTGGTGATCTGGGGGATTTCACTGACGCTCTTTACTCTCCTCATGAATTACGCACGTGAGACTCTTCAGATTCCCATTCTTCCACTCGCTTTTGGCATGACGACTTACACTATGGGTCCGCTTCTTGGGATGTTCTTCTGCGCGCTTTTGGGGCGCGGGAATTTCAGAGGAATTATGATCGGTGCGGTGATCTCTTTTATCATCACGATGTTTGTTCGCATGGATGTTTGGGTTCTTGTGGATAAAGCGGGACTCGACTTCTCGGTAGCTCTCGCGAATCTTCCGAGTTACTACCTCCAAGGTGGTGAATTGCAGGCGAGCTTCAACTCCTCATGGATGTGGCCCATAGGCACTTTCTTGACTCTGGGATTTGGCCTCCTAGGGGCCAAGATTTCGCCCAAAAAGTCCGACTGATTTAGGTCCCTTAAGAAATCCCCGGTGAGGAGACATTTCTAAAAAAGGCGTGGAACCCTTGTGGAAAAGATGGAAAGAGCACGGGGATAATTTTTTGGAGAGTTTTGTTTTTCGCCCCCCCTGTGATGTGCTCATTCTGGTGACGGTCTCACCCGCCACCGGATGTCAGGAAGCTGGCTCCACACATTCATAAATAATCAATTCCAGGACTTAAAAGAACCACATGAAAAACGAGCAAGACGGGGGTCAAAAAAACGATAATTCAAAAGGAAAGGGCAGTGAAGGCGCAGCTGGTTCGGCGTCGGAAATTTGGGGTAAAGTAAAGGAGAAGTTGAGTGAGTATCTCAGCGCCGATGCCTTCAGTCGCTGGTTTAAAACTGCGGAGCTCGTGGAAGACGATGAGCGCGGACCGGCAGTGATCGGAGTGAAGTCCGACATGCAGCAAATCTGGATCGAAACGAATTACCTCGATGAGGTGCGTGCAGCCTTCGCAGAGGGTGCTGGAATTCACGCTCAGCCGATCATCAAGGTCCTTGGCGAAGAAAGCGTCCAGCCTGTGAAGCAAGTTGCCAGAGGCTCGGTGAACGAGAGTGATCAGGTCCGTGTCATCAAGCAGGGAGAAAATGCGGCTAAGACGGTTTCTTTGGAGCGTAAATTGAAGCGGATGGGGATCAATCCTGAGTTTGATTTCGCAAGTTTCGTGGTGGGTGATAATAGTCAATTTGCGCACGCTGCTTGCTCGGCAGTGGCATCACGCGAGGGCCGTAGTTTTAACCCTCTCTTCATTCATGGACGCGCTGGCTTGGGTAAGACCCATCTCATGTCTGCGATTGCCCAGCAATTGCTCATCAGCGATCCCAAAGCGAAGGTCGTCTTTCTGACTGCGGAGCAATTCGCAAACGAGTTCATCGAAGCTGTCAGGAAAGGGAATCTCGATGTCTTCCGGAAGTCGTATCGCACAGCGGATATCATGCTGATCGACGATATCCAGTTTCTCGCAGGTAAGGAGCGCACGCAGGATGAATTTTTCCATACCTTTAGCGGTCTTTTAAATACTCAGACTCAGCTGGTGCTCACTTGTGATCGTCCAGCTCCAGAAATTCAGCAGCTTGAGCCACGTCTCGTTAGCCGATTCGAGAGTGGCCTCACGGTGGAGCTGCAGCCTCCGGGCTTCGAGACCCGGGTCGCGATTTTGAAGCGGAAGATGGAGCAGTGGAATGTCGATCTTAAGGATGAAGTTATTTTCCACATCGCAAACTTGATTCAGAGCAATGTGCGTCGTCTGGAAGGTGCTCTCACGAGAGTGGCGAGTTTCAGCTTCCTCTCCTCGGAGACGATGACGATTCCCAAGGTGGATGATCTTCTTCGCGATTTGGTTCGTGATGAGAACTCACGTCAGATCACGGTTGATGCCATTCAAAAGGCAGTTTGCGATCAGTATGATCTGAGTCTGGCCGATATGTCGAGCAGACGTCGGCCAGCAAGCATTGCCTTCCCTCGTCAGATCGCAATGGCGCTCTCTCGTCAGCTGACAAGCCTGTCTCTCGTAGAGATTGGCGAGGCATTTGGTCGCCGCGATCACGGCACCGTGATTCACGCATGTAAGCGGGTTGAGCAGGAAATTGAGGTCAATACTGAGGTCAAGGCAGTGGTGGAGAAATTGATCGCCGTTCTTCAGCGCTAATCGGAAGCTTCCGATTTCTTAAGTAAATACTTGCAAAGCGAGTGCGGGAGGCGCAAATTCCTTCCGCCCTCACTGGGTATTTATAGGTATGAAGTTCCAGATCGCGAAAGAGGCTTTCTTAGATGGGTTGCAGCAGGTGCAACACGTAGTAAGTAGCCGGACGACTCTCCCCATTCTTTCTAATGTCCTCATTGAGGCATCAGAGTCTGGCCTAAGGCTAACGACCACTGATCTCGATGTGGGAGTGAGTGGCACCGCAGTTGCAGAAGTTTCTAAGACGGGGTCGACAACTCTCCCGGTAAAGCGCCTCGTGAATATCATTCGCGAGCTGCCTGCTGCGGAGATTGAGGTTTCAGTGGATGCCAAGAATGTCGCGAGCATTAAGAGTGGTCCTAGTTTTTTCAAGATCATCGGTCTTCCCGATGCCGAGTTTCCGCCGCTGGCTGATTTCCAGGACGCAAAGGAATACATCATTCCCCAAAGTCTCCTTCTGGATGGTCTCAAGAAGACCTCCTACGCAATTTCTACTGATGAAACTCGCTACGTTCTCAATGGCATCTTCACTTCCTTCAAGGAAGGGAAGCTGACTCTCGTTGCCACTGATGGTCGCCGTCTTGCGATGGTCGACAATGAGCTCGAGTTCCCAGCGAGTCACGAAACTGATTTCATCATTCCTACCAAAGCAGTGCAGGAGCTTCAGCGTCTGCTGAACTCAGAAGGGGATTTGACCCTGCGTCTCAGCGATAATCAGGTGTGCTTCGAAATCGGAAGCAGCATCATCGTGAGTAAGCTTATCGAAGGAAACTACCCGAACTACCGTCAGGTGATTCCGGGTGAGACCAAGGAGCGTCTTACTGTGGGCCGGGAGGCTCTTCTTGAGACCGTGCGTCGTGTTTCTCTTCTTTCCTCTGAGAAGTCTAACTCAGTGAAGCTCAGCTTCGGAGCAAACGAACTCGGTGTTGCGGCGAATAGCCCTGACATTGGTGAGGCGAATGAGTCTGTTGAGGTGAAGTATAGCGGTAAGGAGTTCGCCATCGCCTTCAATCCTGATTTCTTGCAAGCGCCACTTCGCGCGCTGGCCGATGAAGATGTGCATCTGGATCTTATTGATGAAATGAGCCCAGGAGTTCTTCGCACTGAGGACGCGTTCCTTTACGTGCTCATGCCGATGCGCGTGACCTCCTAGAGGTGACTTTTAAGACCTTTTTAAACGGCTCGTTGGTAAATCCAACGGGCCGTTTTTTTAGGCGCTGAGAAAGTTATTCAGCAGTTGAAGTCCAGTGTGTTGGCTTTTCTCAGGGTGAAACTGGGTGGCGAAGAGATTCCCGCGCTCAATGGCGGCACAGAAGGTTTCGCTACCGTAATGACAGGTGGCGGCCACCTCAGACGGGTTCTCAGCAAGAGGGTAAAAGGAGTGCACAAAGTAGAAGTAGGGCTCGGGATCGAAGTCCTGCCAGACCTGGCGCTCGGGGTGGGTGATGTTGAGATCATTCCAGCCCATGTGGGGGATCTTTACTTCTTTACTGGTGAAGCGGATGCACTTTCCATCGACGACGCCTAGGCCGGCGACGCCAGGGGATTCTTCGCTCGCGTGAAAGAGGAGCTGATAGCCGACGCAGATACCAAAGTAGGGACGATCAGCCTCGATCCAGGTGCGGAGAGGTTCAATGAGATTCAGGCGGGCGAGGCTTTCCATGCAGTCTCCAAAAGCTCCCTGTCCGGGGAAGACGATGTGGGTGAGGTCAGCAAAGTCCTCGGGCTTTGTGACGAGGAAGGGCTCATGCCCGAGCGCTCGGCAGGCATTTATGACGCTGCGGAGATTTCCCCGCCCGTAGTCGATCATTCCAAGCTTCATTCGGTCAGAGGACTTCCTTGGTAGAGGGGATTCCTACTTGGCGAGGGTCGTTCTCGATCGCGACACGGAGGGCGCGGGCGAGCGACTTAAAAATAGATTCAGCAATGTGATGTCCGTCTCTCCCGTAGAGGAGTTCTACGTGGATATTTGCGCGCAAGTTCGCGGTGACTGCTCGGCAGAATTCCTCGACGTAGGTGAAGGGGAAATTTTGCGCCGAAGGCGTGTCTGTGGGAGCAATAAATTCAAGATGTGGGCGATTGCTGAGGTCGATGACGGTGCGGCTCAGGGTTTCATCCATGGGGATGTAGGCGTGGCCATAGCGCCGGATGCCCGCTTTGTTTCCAAGGGCTTCCTTAATGCACTCACCGAGGACGATGCCGGTGTCTTCCACGGTGTGGTGGAAGTCGACCTCGATGTCACCGACGACCTTCACCGATAGATCGATGGCAGAGTGTCGTGAGAAGAGGGTGAGCATGTGGTCGAAGAAGGGGACTCCCGTGTCAATGTGGGATGTTCCTTCTCCATCGAGATTCAGGCTGAGGCTGATCTTTGTTTCGGCGGTCTCCCTGTTTTGGGATGCTTTGCGCTCTTTCATGATGCGTGTTTACTCTTCTTCCTTAGATTTGCGAACCTTGAGAAGGACTCCGACGAGAATTCCGATGAGGGCCAATCCGAGGATCACGGAAACGATCGAACCAGAGGATTCCTCTTCCTCAACGCCATCGTCATAAAGGTCTTCTTCGATGGGCTCTTCTTCATTTTCCTCTTCTTCGGCTTCTTCCTCTTCAGGTTCTTCTTCAGCAGGTTTAGGAGTTGGTGTGACCTCAGGTTTTTCTTCCATTTCCTTTGGCTCGGGAGCGGGGTTTGCCTCGAGGCGGGCTTGAATGAGCTGAAGGTATTTGTCATCCATCTTGGCTGACTTCATGTTCGATAATATTTTCTCAATGCCTTTGATGTCACCTTTGCCCGCAATCTCCCAACCATCGCGGAATAGTTGGCTGTTGCTCTTTCGTTCACGGCTTGGACGATCGAGAGTCTTACTAAATGAGCTGATGTTTCTCTCAAGGCTCTTAAGAGTTCGCTCGTCGAAGTCATATTCGGGGAGCCATTTTGAGCGGGATTCTTTTACTGCGTCGAGAGCTGCTTGGTGGCGGGCTTCTTCTTCAGCGTAGGCATTTTTGACACGAGTGCGGTCTCTTGAGGGGAGGGTTTCGACTTTCATCTCTCGCTCTGTCTTTTTCTCGCGGGCTGAAGATGCTTTTGCGGAGATGATGCTGAGATATTTTGGAACGATGCCTCGGGCGATGTCCTTAGCTTCGTTGAGAGCGTCTGAGGCGGGGAATGCTATTGCGAGTTCATCGTAGGCGATGAGAGCGCTGCGGTAGCGGTTCAGTTTTGCTGCGGCCTTCATTTTTCCAAGCTCGATCTGGGCATCGTAGTCATAGGCATTGGCGTTCCACGCTTCCGCGGAAACCCATTCGCCATTGAGTCGAACTTCACCTGCTTGGACGCGCTTTAATTCGTCTTCAAGAGTGGCGAGCATCTCTTTGACCTCATCGATGTGCTGGGATTTGGGGTGTTTTTCGACGAAGGGGCGAACTTTGGTCGCAATGAGAGTGGTGTATTCCTCTTCGGTGAGGCCGTTTGGGGTGGGAAGGGTGCCTTTAAGAGTTTCGTAGGGCTTCAGGTCAGGAGCTTCTGCTTCGATTGAGGCGACCTCGCTTTTCTTGTAGGTCTTCCGGTCTTTGATCGTGCGCGTGATGAAGACTTCCATGACATATTCTGTCTCGGTTTCTTTAATGACCTTGCCTTCAAAGGTGGTGCCTGATTTGAGGGTGATCTTGTCAGCAAAAGAGATGCCTATTCCCAGGGTGGCGATGGCCACGAAATGGAGAAAGTTTTTGTTGTGCATGAGCGGCAGACTCTAGCTATCCATTATTCTGTGCCAATCATTCTTTTCGGGAGAGTTCCCGAAGAAGAATTTGGCGGAATTGAGGAATGGTTTGGGCTCGGCCAATAATCTCCGAACCGCGCAGGAGGGTGAGACCATTCGTTTTGGAAAGAGATGGGAGTTTTTTCAGGCTCTCGTCTTTTTTGTCGGAACGAATGACAACAAATGAGCTGAACTCGGGGCGATTGAGTTGGAGCAGAAGCGATTGATATTTGGGTGTCTTTTGGCTGCCGCTGAGGATGGCTACGAGAGGTTGATCTCCCATTGCACAAGAGATTAAAAAATCGCTGTGAATGAAGGGGAGTCTCTCGCTGCTCCTTGTGAGTGACTTTGCTATCCCTACCCTTGTTTTCTGTAAGTTACTATCATCGCAAAGGGTGGCGATTCTGGTGATCGCTTGATCGAATACTCCAATTGTAGAGTCGCTGAAAATCATCGAGTAGTTGTAGATGCTGATCGGGATGATCTGATCTTTCTGGCTGTTCTCTTGAATGAGGGAGTCGCTTTCCTCACCGCTGAGGATATCGAGAGCCTCCGCTGCGAGTTGAGAAGACCAAGCGAGCCACTCTTCGTCGAGAGTCGCTTGATAGAGTGCGACACCAGCCTTCATTGCTGTGGCATAGTCGCTCCCACGAGCATTCACCTTAAAAGATGAGGGGAAACGAGTCAGTTGTTTGCCTTCTGGGTGATGTTCATTTCGGATGATGTTTCCGGTAACGACTGCCGCGGCGAGGTCAAAAGACGATCCGGTAGCAGTCCAGACAGCAATTTGAGAAAGGCAGAGCTGAGCTCGTGTTTGGGCCGTGATCTGAGTCTCTCGGAAAATGGCTCCTGTTTCTTCACGGTGCTCGCGAAGTTTTGAGATGACTGCGTTCAAGCGAGGTTTGATCGCTTCAGGAGTGGAGGAGAGGGCGGTGGAAATTTGCGCGAGACTCCTAGCGGTGTGAAGGTTGTTGAGCTCGTAGAACTGAGAGATGGGATCGGAGATGGCGGGGATGTTGCCATTTTTTTTCAGGGCAAAAGCGGCTTCTGCGAGCTCTTGTTCTTCAGGGGATAAGATTTTTTTGAGAGTGGGCCAGTCCCAGAGAAAAACCCCAGGGATGTTCTTTTCTAAAAGTGACGATTCGTTTGTGTAGTTGTGGGAGAGCCAGTCACTTTCGAGTTTTTTGACGAGAGTAACTCCTTGATCCACCATGGACTGGTCGTTGATGATGAGTCCTGATTTGATCAGGACGGAGGCGAACTGAGCCTGTGCTTCAAGTTCTTTTGAAAAAGCGGGGTGGCTCCAGTCCACGCTGCGGCGCGCGAAGAAGAAAAGGTCGTCGAGTGGGTCTTGAATGGCGCCTTCTCGAATGGAGGCTACGACTCCCTGAATGGCGTCGCGAGCTCTTGCTCGGGTATCCTTTGATAAGGCGGGTGAGAGGTGGGTGATCCCCAGAAGCTCGAGTGCTCCGGATGGAACGAGTCCCCCCGAGTCATCGAGGTTACGAGAAATGGGGTCGTAGAGAGATGCTGTTTGTCTCGCCTGTCGCTTGAAGAGTTTGATCCGTTGGGTGGCCTCCTCAGCGGATTTTAGATTTGAGTTAAGACGATCCTGTCTGGCCTTGTTATCGCGTCTGCTGTTTTTCACCGCGTAGTCTGACGATTCATTCCAAATGTCATCCACCATGGCTGATGAGTTGTTGATGACTGAGATAAGGTTCTTTGTCTCAAGGTCAGAAACCGGAAGCCAGGCGATTGGGTGAGCTTCATGGCTCATCCAAATTAACATGGGGAATCCCACTGCTTTTCGAATCTCGCTAGAAAGGAGGTAAGAGAGGAGTCCAATTTCTGGGTGGGCGTGGATATCGATGAGAGTGCAGACGTTGTTGTCCTTGAAGCTGCTGAGAAGCTTTGGATTGGCCATGATGCGCTTAATGGTATCGCGGCATCCGCCATCTCGTGAGGAGACAACAACGGCAAGAATAGGTGCTTGGCAGGACTCGGCCTTCCTGGGAACACTGTGATTCCACGTTTGCCAAGGAATCGGGTCATCTTTGAAAAGTCTTAAGAAGTCTGTCGGAGCTTCGGCCATTTGGTTCTTCAGCTCACTGAGATCTTCTACTGCTTCTTCGTCAAAATACAGATCGGCTTTTTTGCGATCCTCTTTGGTGAGTCGTTTTTTGTCATTACATGAAAAGAGGACGAGAGGTGCGGTGAGGAGGAGAAAAAGGGTAAGGATTCTGGGCATAGAGGTGCTGGAATGTCTTATAAAATGAGGATGATAAGAAAATCCCTCAAAATGACCAGACAAAGAGGCCGAGAAATGCTTTCCTTCGTCCGCCTTCCATTTGGAAGTTCCTACCAGATATTTTTTCCTCAGTGATTACTCTAGCCATAACCAGCCAAAAGGGAGGCGTCGGAAAGACGACCGTGGCCATCAACTTAGCCCACGCTTTCGCTCGGAGCGGCCGGAGAACCTTGCTTGTAGATTCTGATCCTCAGGGATCGGTAGGTCTCTCGCTGACTCGGCAATCAAGACATCTGACGGGATTTTACGATCTCTTGACCGACCCTTCACTTCGTGCGGAATCGATTATCGTCCCGACCCGTCTTGAAACTCTCAGCCTAGTGGCATCTGGCCATAGCAGTGCTTATGAATTGGGAGGAGGGGCGATGGGGGCACATCTCCACCGTGTTCGTTCTTTCTTGAAGGAGACAGAGGAACTCGGCTTCGACATCTGCATCATTGACACGGCGGCGGGGCTTTTCGGTGCGACTGCAGATATTCTCAGTTCATCTACGGGGGTTCTGGTTCCTCAGCAGGCAGAGCCTCTCGGTGTGCGCTCGGTGCCAAAGATGCTTGAGGCTCTTGCCCGCATGAGAGTAGTGAATCCCAGTTTACAGGTTTTAGGGGTGGTGATGACAATGGTTCAGCAGCATTTGGCGGAGAGTTTAGAAGCTGCGGAAGCGCTTCGGACTATTCTTCCCCCAGAGATGGTGATGCGAGCAGTCATTCCTAGGGATGATCTATTTATCAAGGCAAGTGCCAAGGGGCTGCCGGTTGGTGTCATGGATGAGGGAGCAGGAGCTCTCGCTGTTTTTGATGGACTCCGCGCGGAGCTGGAAGGGAAGATTAATTTTCAATAGGCGAGAATATGGAAGGAGATGCAGTCAATCAATGGATCGATGCCGTAGAGCTTCGTAAGCTGGCAGATAGTTTGATGATCCCAGGCCCAAAGGTCACTCGGGCAACGCCAGAGGTGATCTATGGTGAGAGCTTTGTTGGCTATACTGAGGTCCAAACTTATTCAGCGGGAGATTCTTCCTCTGCAGGGCGGGACGCGGCACTCAAGACACTCTCTGAAGCGAGAGGGACGGCATCGTCGGCGGGGATTGTGTATCGTCAGCCAGTATCGCCAACTCCTCCCGTAGAAGAAGAGATTGTTGAGCCAGTTACTGAGCCCGTGCAACTCGAGCCTGTCGCTCTTCGTGCTTCAGATGAGATGGCCGCGGCTGATCCTGTGCCTCAGGCGGCTTCAGTAGAGATTGCGTCACCCTTTAGAATTACTAAGCCCGCACCAGAAGTTTCTCAACCTCCCGCAAGGAGCTCTGCAGAGCCAGAAGCAGAAGCTCAGTTTGAAGTGGAGTCTGCTCCCATCGATGTTAGGCCTACGATTCAAGTGATCGCGAGTGCGGCGAGCCCCAGTGGGCAGCCTCTCTCTCGGAGGATGGCGGTTTTTGGTGACTGGTTGAAGGCGAGCGTGCCCGCAGAGGCATTTTTTGTTTGTGACCGGAATGGCGAAATTATTTCCGATGAGATTGGGAATGAGAAGCTCGTGAAGGTTGCCCGGACTCTTGCTCATGCTTCGAGCAGTGCGAGTCGACAGGTGGGTGACGCAGGTGGTCTCGCGAGCCCCCATGTGAAGATTGGCGCGGATCGTATTCTTCAGGTGATCCCTAAGCGCTCCAAGTTTGGACTCGTGGTTCTGGGTGTCATTATCCCCAAGCCGCTTCAGAAAGATGAGGTCGCAGCTATTGCAAATTCTCTGAGTAAAACACTCGGCGACGAAGTCTCAATACCGATTTAGCGAGAGCCTGAGAAGGGCCGCTGCCAGAGCGAGTGGTAGGAGGGTCAGGAAAATCAAGAAGATCCGGCAATACCAGGTGGTGGGAATGGTGATGCCGAGGATCTTTTTTTTCTGGGCGAGGAAGACTGGAGAGTTGTTTGCGAGTCGTGCGTCTAGACGTCGAGTTTCCGAAAGTTCAACCAAGCCCTCGACGCGTTGATTGACGAAAAACTGTGAGAGTGGTTTTTGTTCATTGTCTTGCCCATAGCTGGGGTCACTTAAAAGTCTTTCTCTCTCGGCAATGGGGTCTGTTAAGATCTCTCGGGCATGCTCGATGTCTGAGGCAGAAGCGGCGTAGAGGATTCCGATCTGATCTTTTTCTTTTCTGAGATTTCGAGTGTTTTTAGAGTCTGTAATACGGTCAATTTCTTGTTGGAGAGGACGACGAGATCTCTCAAATGCGTTCTGGGTAGCTTGACTGACGATGGCGCCCTCATATGCGTAGCGGAGGGGAATCAGGACGGAAGGGACTGGTTCTGCACCGCTTGCTCGGCCATCGCTGCCATTATTGAATAGACCCCGATTCATCTCGGCAAAGGGGATTAAGGCTCCAGCTAAGAGGATTTGCGGAACGAGGATGAGAGGGATTGCGCTGAGCGCCGTTCGCTCAGACTTTGCGATCACGGAGATTAGGAGGGCGATGGCCGTTCCACAGCATCCAGTGATCGTCATCCAGCCGAGGTGGATGAGAAGCATGTCATGGATCTTCAGGAGGCGGTGTGCTACGGCGATGAACACGAGTGACTGAAGGGTTACCAAAGCGGTGAGGATCAAGAATTTAGATCCTAAGTAGAGGAGAGGGTGAGGACGACAGTTTCGTTCCCTTCTGAGAATGGGGCGATCCCGCAAAACCTCTGATGCAGAATTGGTGAGCCCGAAGAACATCGCCACCGTCACTGCTAAGAAGAGATAGGAGGGGAGGTGGAGTGAGCTATGGAATCGGTAGCTCCCCTCAGCGGATGCGTGAAGGGTATATGCGATGAGAATTGAGAGAAGGGGTGCCTGTAAGAAGATGGAGTAGAAGGTGCCTCGATGTCGTATTTTAGATTTAAAGGCGCGTGTGAGATGGGTGCGAAAAATCATCCATTTTTGCCGACGACCCTGCGATGGAGGTTCGGGTGCAGGGATTTGATCGTCGGCTTTGGGGAGCTCCTCACCCTCGGGGAAATCGGGTTTTGAAGCGAGGTTGAGATGAGCCATGACTCTCCTGTTTTCAAATCTCTCCTGCCAAAATGTGGGAGGGAATCTCCGCTGGGTCCTTCCGCTGCGGATTTGTGATCTCCCGAGGAGTGGGGCTTCGAGAACGTCGAAGACAAAGTCAGCTCCAGTTTGTTCCTTCAGCGAGTTTTGTCCAAGGGCTCGAATGTCGAGTTCTGAGCGAGCTTCCTCGAAGTAGGAAATCATCTGATTAGGTGGCCCGAAGTAAGCCATCTTTCCGCCTTTGTCTAAAAGGAGCACTTGGTCAAAGGATTCGAGCACCTTTTCACTGGGGCGATGGAGTGAGGTGATGATGATTTTGTCTCGGGCGAGGCTTTTGAGGGAGCCGACGACGTGCTCGGCATCTTTTGAGGAGAGGCCGGAGATGGGTTCATCAAAGAGGAAGATTTCCCCTCCGCCGATGAGGTCGAGGCCTGCATTGAGTCGGGATCGCTCTCCTCCTGAGAGGCTCTTGGACTCGGGGCTGCCGACAGGGCGCTCTGCGACATGATCAAGACCGAGGAGGTCGAGGAGGTAATTGACTCGTTTCTGAATCGAGATGCCAGCGAGGTGGGGTCTCCGGATAGCGCATGCGTGCGTGAGATGCTCGCGGCTGGTGAGTTGTTCACTGAGGGCCTCCTCCTGTGGCATGAAGGAGATGAGGGGGGCGAGTCTACTCTGCCGGTCGTAGAGAGAGAGGCCATTGAGTCTCACGCTGCCGCTCTGAGGAGCTCTCTGGCCTGCGAGGACATCGAGGAGGGTGCTCTTACCGCTGCCGCTGGGCCCGATGATGCAGATCATCTGGCCGCGCTCGACATGGAAGGCGAGGTTGTCGAGGCTTTTGCCCCCTTTCCAGAACGAGTGGTTGATTCCCTCTATTTCGAGGTGTCGGACGAGATTACGCTCTTCATCGAGAAGGTTCTCGGAGAAGCGGCAGCGGATTGCTTGGCGGCTGCTGAGTCTGATGATGGAGCCATCGGGGAGAGCTGCTTTTTGAACAGGGACCCCATTTGGGACGGGGGCTCCATTAGCTGTGATTGTTTGGCTTGATTCGAGGATGGTAAGCTCTCCATGTCCTGAGTTGGGATCGAATTCTATCTCGAGCACAAAGCGGGCCGATAACCCTGGGGTGAGGAGGAGGCTGTCGCCAGAGAGTCCTGAGGGGTCATTGGAAACGATGACCTTTCTACGGCCGTCGGAAAGCTTGAAGCGATGCCCGCCCAAGAGGCTGAGAGCTCTCAGTTTATCGAGTGAAATGGGTGCTCCTGAAGTTACCGAGAGGTGATCATGGTAGTCACAAACATATTCTTCTCCGGCTGCCATGTTCTGACCATCGGGGGTGGATAGTATGCCTTCTTTTAAAGTTGTGACGCGCGCACGGCGTCCGAAGTTGATGTGAGCGACGGCGAGCTTGGAGCGAGATCGGCTCAGGCTCACTTCGCCATCGACGGCAGACAGGAAGAGGGTGTGCGGGGACTCTTGGAAAAAGAAGGAGAGATCATTGTAGTCTAAGCGCCAGCCAGCGACGAAGATTTCATCCGTGGAGCGGAACTGGATCAGGCCATCTTTTCTAATGGTGTAGCCTCGGATATTGAGACTCTCTTCGCTCATGTTCCTTAGGAAAATCATGCCTCCCGTGCGATAGCATCGGAAATGGGGTGATCCTATGTCGCTCGCGAGGCTGACATCGCTGCCGGGTTCCGATGAGAAATCGACCCGAGCGAGATGCTTGTGCTGTGGTGCGTCAGGATCTGTCATCTCCTGAGCGACGGCTTCTCCGATGGTCTTGGCTCCGATGCTGAGCATGACCTTCGTGAATGAGACCTCAAGTTCGTCTTCTGGCTGTCCCGTTTTGGCGAGGACGAATAATTGGAGAGCAAAGGCCGTTTTCTGCTCTCTGGTCAGAGTTTTTTTTAACTGCTTGAGGTGAGGGGCGAGAAGGGGGCGCTGAGCGAGGGCTTTCTCGAGAAATTCACCGAGTCGTGAGTGGTTCGCATCAGGGAAGGTATTTCTGACGAAGTCAAAAGAGATTGCGATTTCGTCAGCTTCGATCTTCTCGTCCGCCACAATGAATGAGGCGAATACAGTGAGGAGAGCTTGCGAGGTTTTGAGATCGCGAATGGGTGAGGAGTGTCGCCTCAAAACCTGTCCGATGGACTGAAAGATGTGATTTGTTTCCCCCATTATGCTTCGCTGCAGAAAATAGCGGGGGAAGGCTCGCTAAGCAAGAATGGCTCGTGATGTTTTTTCCATTGCTATTCGCTCAGTCAGAATTAGACTGAGCGCAGGTTACATTTGTGACCTGACAACCCATTTTTGCTATCGCTAGACCAAGAAATTTCCGAAGAGGAGGGGGCGGACGCCGCCGCAATCCACAACGTGGACCTCGTAAGCCATCCGTTACCGATGACTCTGCTGAGCAGAAGTCAGTTGAGGTAGAGGGAACGATCTCTTCTGTCCTTGCAGGGACGATGTTTAAAGTCGCACTGCCAAGTGGTCACGAAGTTCTCGCCCATATCTCGGGCAAGATGCGGAAGCGATTTATTCGTCTCGTTATTGGAGATCGGGTGAAGATGGAAATGTCTCCTTACGATACGACGAAGGCTCGCATCGTTTTCCGTCTCGGCTGATTGCCGACATTTCGGCTTTTATTGGAGCTTGATATGGGTTCCTTAAATCGTTAATAATTCTTAAATGTCGGCAGGTTGATTCCTGTAGATGGCCTCAAGCAACGTAAGTTATGGGTTTAATTGACGAGTTTAAACGATGGCGCCTCGTCCAACAGGGACTTTCTTCCGGGAAAAAAAGGCGAACTGCTGAGGAAAAGGGGCTGTTTTGGTTCCTGAGTCGCAGCCCTTCCGTGCGTGTTGGTATTTACCTCGCTTTTGCACTGGGCTTGGCTTTTTTGATTTCCGCGACTGCTGGGATTGCCAGTTTGGGGTATCAGGGGACGCTCACGGTGGCAGGGGTGCTATTGGTTTGTGCGGTCGCTATTTTTCATCTGAATCATGGTAAGGATGCACTACGTAATGGTAACGTCTTGCTCGTTTTTGGAGGGATGCTTTTTCAGCTTTGGCTGATTCATATAGCGAAAGGGCTGAGTTCTGCATGGTTCTCTCCTGATGCGCAGTTCTTGCTCATTCCTTTTGCTTTTGCCCCCATGATTCATTCTGTTCTCCTAGGGCAACGAGCTGGCGTCTACACCACCGTGTTCGCAGGTCTCTTTGGAGCGTTGCTCATGCCCACGGAGATTCGCTGGCCTTTTTTGGGGCTCAGTATGTTTTGTGGGCTTATTGCTGTTTTTGGAACAAAGCGGGTGAGAAAAAGAGGGAAGCTTCTCAGGGCTGGATTTTATGTGGGGATAGGAGTGCTCTTACTAGGGCTTCTTTTTGGCAAGATCTCGGTGGTTGGGCTGGATGCGACACAAGCATGGGCGGGCTTCTGTCAGGCTTGTCTGCTTGCGATCAGCGTGGGCTTAGCGACAGGGCTCGTGGTTGGTGGAATTCTGCCGATTTTGGAGAATCTCTTCGATTTGACCACTGAGATTAGTTGGTTGGAGCTGAGTGATTTGAATCATCCTTTGCTTCGTCGGATGCAACTGGAAGCCCCTGGAACTTTTCATCACAGTCTCATCGTTGCAGCGCTTTCAGAGACGGCCGCAGAGGCGATAGGTGCAGATGCTATCATGAGTCGGGTCTGTGCTTATTTTCACGATATTGGAAAACTGAATAAGCCGGAATATTTCATCGAGAACCAAGGTGAGGTGAATCCGCACGACACCCTGACTCCCACAATGAGTGCACTCATCATCGTAGCGCATGTCAAAGACGGCGTGGATCTGGCAATTAAAAACAAGCTTAACCCGCGCATGATCGACGTGATTCAGGAGCACCACGGAGACTCGCTTGTCTATTACTTTTACCGAAAGGCTCAGGAGCGTCTTGCCGCTGAAGAGAATCAGGGTGAGGGCGAGAGCAAAAGCAGTGATGATCTGCCTAAGATCGACGAGAAGAGTTTTCGCTATCCAGGACCGATTCCCCAGACTCGTGAAAGCGGCATTATTTCACTGGCTGATGCGGTGGAGAGTGCGTCACGGACCCTTACGAAGCCTTCGCCTGGCAAGATCCGCGCGCTCGTGGACGAGATTGTGCTCAAGCGGGTGCGTGATGGGCAGCTTGATGCCTGTGGTTTGAATCTCTCTGAGCTGACCAAGGTGCGTGAGGTTTTTTCGAAAACGCTGCGGAGTATGTTACATTCGCGGATCGAATACCCTAAAGATCACGCTGATGAAGCTCCCTCTGATTTGGGGCAGGAAAAAGGGAAGGTTGTCTCTGTGGAGGCGATCGAGAGCGTGCGTCGGCGTCGCCAAGAGGGCTAGGCTGTCATGAATACGCAGCCTTTGATTGAGATTTATCACGAGCAATCTCCCCACAAATTTACGACTCCGGAGCTTGAGGTTCTGAGGGGCGGCTGGCAAAAAGTAGCGTGCCATTTGTCAGAGATTGGGGAGGGAGAAATCGCTCAGCTCTTATTGATCGAGATTTCTCTTCTGCCTGATGCCTCGATGGCAGAAGTGCATGGCGAGTTTCTTGCTGATCCTACTCCTACTGACGTGATCACCTTTGAGCATGGGGAGTTGCTCATTGGAGTTGAGGTTGCCCAACGACAGGCGAAGGAATACGAGCATGAGTTTTTCCGAGAAGTTGCGCTCTATGGCATTCATGGAATGCTGCATTTATCTGGGTTTGATGACCAAACTCAGTCGCAATTTGAGAGTATGAAAGCTCGGCAGGAGGAGTTGTTGGCTCTTTGTTTTTAGGGAGGAGATCGGGGCGGGTGTGAGTTGTCGAGTCTGATTTGGATTTGTTTTTTAACCTTTCCGTTTCGGTGCATTGACACGGGGAATCTTGTTTACCACTCTGCATCATTCCTAGGATGAACTTACTCAATCCTAGAGCAAAGCACACTGAAGACACGCCGTGTATTCGAACGAAGATTACTTGATACAACTGTTGGTAGAGGCCGGGCAACTTGATGCCGCCTACGTCCAAGAATTCCGTGAAGCCATGGGGGATGAGCATACCATCCAACTCATGCTCGACCGGGGAGATCTAAATGAGACCGTCATTGCTCAAGTTTCCGCACAAAATGCGGGGGCTGAGTTGCTCGATCTCCAAAATACTTTTATCGATGCCGCCTTGGCGGATCGCATGAAATTAGAGGATTCGAAGCGCTTCCATGCGGTGCCGGTGGCTGATGACGGCTCATATTTGAGTATCGCTGTTGCTGATATTCTTGATGTTGAGACCGCAGACTCGATTCCGCACGTGGTTGGCCGAGAAGTCATTTTCTATGCTGCTACTCCGACTGGGATTTCTCACGCCATGACTCAACTTTATGGTGAGGATGGAGGGATCGATTCAAGTGCTCTCACCGTGGTGGGAGAGGCGGGAGCAGAAGGTGATAGTGATGCTCCGGTGATTAAAATGGTTTCAGGAATCTTGGTGGACGCTTTCAAGATGCGTGCGAGTGATATTCACATCGAGCCTCTTGAGACGAGCCTTCGGATTCGGAACCGAGTCGATGGTAAGTTGGTCGATTGTGCAAGTCATCCCAAGAAGCTTCTTCCCGCCGTCATTGCTCGTCTCAAGGTGATGAGTGGCTCAATGAGTATCGCTGAGAAGCGGATGCCTCAGGATGGTCGAATTCAGGTTAAGATGGGCGGAAAGGACGTGGATCTTCGTGTTTCTTCAGTTCCTAGTAACCATGGCGAGAGTATCGTGATGCGAATTCTTGATAAGTCTGCGCTCAATCTCGGCCTCGGGCAGCTCGGCTTTTTCTCTGATGACCAAGAGACGTTTAAGGAGCTCATCGGACTTCCTGACGGAATTATTCTTGTCACAGGTCCTACGGGATCAGGTAAGACGACTACGCTTTATGCCTGTCTGAATCAGATCAATAAGCCGGATCGTAAGATCATCACGGTTGAGGATCCGGTGGAATATGAGATGGCTGGAATCAACCAGGTCATGGTGCGCACGGACATTGGAATGACCTTTGCTGCTGCGCTTCGCTCTATGCTTCGTCAGGCACCAAACATCATCATGGTGGGAGAGATTCGAGATAAAGAGACTGCAGAGATCGCTATTCAGGCTTCTCTGACAGGTCACCTTGTTTTCTCTACTCTGCACACGAACGATGCTCCGAGTGCGGTGGCGCGTCTTGCCGATATTGGAATCAAGCGCTTTTTGGTCGCCTCTGCGGTGCGTGCTATCATTGCTCAGCGACTGGTTCGCAAGCTTTGTGATAAGTGCAAAGCTCCTGCGACGCTCACTGAAAAAGAGATCCGCATGCTCAACATCGACCCCGCTTTGATGGAAGGCAGCACGATCATGGGGCCTGTTGGCTGTGAGAACTGCCGAGGTGGTGGCTACCGCGGACGGATCGGAATCTTTGAGATGTTCATCATTGATGACGAAGTTCGTCATCTTATTAATCAAAATTTGAGCACGCCTCAGCTCCGGCGTCGCGCCCGTGAATTCGGGATGCGCACACTCCGAGAAGACGGCATTCGAAAGGTGCTCGCTGGAGCGACTTCCGCAGATGAAGTCATTGGTGTCACGATGGCTGATGCTGAATAATTGAACCCGCAAAACTAACTCTTTTTTTACATGGATAATCAACAAGTCCTCGATCTTTTTATCGGGCGCGGAATGGTCGATAATGCGCTTGCGCAGGACATCATTTCCGAAATCGAAAGCAGCGGTAAAGAAGTCGGTGAAATTCTCGCCGATTACCAAGTCATCAGTTCACGTGACGATATTTGGCCTATTATTGCCCAAGAACTCAGCACGGAACTCGTCGATCTGACGACCTTCGAGCCACCCGAAGCCCTTCTGAGTCTTCTACCAGCCGGAATGGCTCGCTTGCATGGAGCTCTTCCCGTCTCTTATGATTCAGATGGAATTTCGGTCTGTCTCACAGATCCACTTAATCCCCAGATTCTAGAGGATCTTCGCTTCGCCATCGGCCAAGAAGTGAAGCTCATGGTCGCTCCTGATTTCCTCGTAGAGCAGAAGATCAATGAACTCTACGGGGGTGAAGAAAAGGCGATGGAGGATATTCTCAATCAGCTTGATGGTGGTCTCAATTTTGAAGGCAGCGAAGGCTCGATGGAAGAAGAGGCAAACTCAGCGCCCATCATGCGCTACGTGGATCTCGTGCTCTTCCAGGCGATTCGAGAGAAAGCTTCCGACATTCACTTCGAGCCTTTTGAAAACGAGTTCAAGATTCGCTACCGTGTCGATGGCTCGCTTTATGAGATGGCGCCGCCGCCTAAGCATCTCGCGCTGCCCATTATTTCCCGGGTGAAGGTCATGTCTAACATGAATATCGCGGAACGCCGGATTCCTCAGGATGGTCGTATTGTGAAGCAGATCGGTGAGCAGCACATTGATATGCGTGTTTCCTCACTGCCGACGCAGTATGGCGAGAGTGTCGTGCTCCGTGTTCTTGACCGTAATTCAATCAATCTGGATCTTGAAGCACTCGGTCTTCCTAAGCACGTGAATGAGTATGTCATCGATACGATGAACATGCCGAATGGCATTTTCATCGTCACCGGGCCTACGGGTGCTGGTAAAACGACGACTCTTTATGCCGCTTTGCGTGAGATCAATAAGATCGAAACCAAGATTCTTACCGCGGAAGATCCCGTCGAGTATGACGTCGACGGAATCATTCAAATCCCCACCAATGAAGCGATTGGGCTCAGTTTTGCACGCGTCCTGCGAGCTTTCTTGCGTCAAGATCCTGATAAGATCCTGGTGGGGGAGATGCGCGACTTTGAGACCTCACAGATTGCCATTCAGGCATCGCTCACCGGTCACTTGGTTCTTTCTACTCTTCATACGAATGATGCCTCAGGTGCGGTTACACGACTCGTTGACATGGGTTCTGAGCCTTTCCTCGTGGCGGCTTCTCTCGAGGGAGTTCTTGCTCAGCGCTTGCTGCGGACCATTTGTCCCGACTGTAAGGCACCCTATGAGCCTAGTGAAGCGATTTTGGCTCAACTTGGAGTTGCTCCGCACGAGCTGGGAGATAAGTCGTTCTATACAGGAAAAGGCTGTCAAAAGTGTGCTAAGAGCGGCTACAAAGGGCGTGCTGGACTCTTCGAGCTTCTTAATGTCACGGACCCAATTCGTGAGCTAATTATTGAGCGCGCTCCCAGTGTCGTTCTTAAGCAGAAAGCGATCGAGCTTGGCATGACGACTCTCCGTGAGGACGGCCTTCGTAATATTTACGAAGGCAAGACGACCATTGAGGAAGTCCTGAAATACACCTAAAAATTAAGGGGCGGAGTGAGCGCAAACGCAATTTTGCGATTTGAAGCTTTCCCACCCTTCACTAACTTTCCTAAAACTACACACACGTAATTTCTAATGGCAAATTTTCAATACATCGCACTTGATGCGAAAGGCGAGCAGACCACTGGCGTCGTCCAAGCTGGCAACGATGCGGAGGCGATTCAGCAGCTGCGCGGTCAGGGCCTTTACCCGACTCAGGTCGTGGAAGAAGGCAAGGGCACTCTCGCAGCAGGCGCAAAAAAGAAGGGCGCAAAGGCAAAAAGAAGGTCAAGGGCAAGACCGGCGGCAAGATTAAGCCGAAGGTCCTCATGATCTTCACTCGCCAGCTCGCGACTCTTATTGACTCAGGTCTGCCGCTTCTTCGTGGACTCACTGTCCTCGGTAAGCAGGAGCCTAATCCAGTTCTCAAGGCGACCATCGATAAACTCTCTGAATCAGTTCAGGGAGGTTCCACGTTCTCCGAGTCTCTTGGTCAGCACCCGAAGATCTTTAACAAGCTTTTTGTAAACATGGTGAAGGCTGGTGAGTTGGGTGGTGTTCTTGAAGTCGTTCTCAAGCGTCTCGCGGAATATCAGGAAAAGGCTCACAAGCTGAAGGGCAAGATCGTCTCTGCGATGGTCTACCCGGTGATCGTGATGTTCATTGCGGTGGCTATTTTGACTTTCCTGATGCTCTTTATTGTCCCTCGTTTCCGCGACATGTTCGCTGACATGGGCGGGCAGGAATTGCCTTGGATTTCCCGCTTTGTCTTCGGATTCTCGGATTGGATGCTGGCGCGTCCTCTTCTTCTTCCGAACTCGGTTTGGTTGCTCGCCATCGCGGTGGGGCTCTGGATTGGAGCGACGGCTTGGGGCGGCACTAAGAAAGGACGCCTCTTCCTTGATAACTTGAAGCTTAAGCTGCCGATCTTCGGAGACATTCAGCAAAAGAGTGCCATCGCACGCTTTAC
>JALZWA010000263.1 GCA_023299815.1 Akkermansiaceae bacterium | reverse complement strand
GGAGGGGTGGCAGAGTGGTCGAATGCACCGGTCTTGAAAACCGACGTAGTGAAAGCTACCGTGGGTTCGAATCCCACCCCCTCTGCCATAAGGCCACCTCAGCTCGCTGAGGTGGCCTTATGGTTTCTAAGGAGACGCGCTTTCCTCCTCGATAAATTCTCTGGAAAAGGGTCGTATCAGCTCTGATGCCTCAGCTCTCTCAACTCACTCGTCCTCTGGCGGCGCTGCGGCGTCGGATCCGGAGAGTGCAAGCGGGGCGCGGGTTGTTGAGGGTTGGCACGGTGCTTCTGGGCGGGCTGCTCTTGATTGCGGCTCTTGATTTTATCTTTGCGCCGCTGTCGCTCGCGATTCGCTGGGTCGTTTTTCTGCTGTGGATCGTGGCTCTGATCTGGACGGTCTTCACCAAGATTCTCCGGCCTTTGGGAAAAAGGATTTCCGATATCCAACTCGCGCGCTGGCTAGAGCGCCGTCACCCGGAGGTGGAGGAGCGAATTTCGACAAGCTTAGAATTGGCCGGAAGCGCTGAGGGAATCTCGCCTCAGTTGCTGGAGGAGTTATCGGTGGAGGCGGCCTCTGATCTCTCACTCCTCGATCCCAAAGAAGAAGTCTCTCATCAACGAGTGCGTCGCTTGATTTGGCCACTTGCTTTGATCGCGGGTGTGATCGTCTCCTTGCTTGCTATTTTTCCTCAGCAAATGTCGCGGCTTCTTGTGCGAGCGGTGGCGCCTTTTTCTGAGATCGGAAATGCCGAGGGCTTTCGTTTTTCTTTCGATCCCGGTGATGTGGAGGTCATCGAGGGAGATGAAGTGGTTTTGAAATTTACCTACAAAGGATCGCTCGCCGGGCCACTGACGCTTTTTACCCAAACTGAATCCGGTGAGCTTCTCGAGGAGACTCTTCAGCCTTCGAAGAGCGATGGCGACACACACGAATTCGCCTACCACTTACACGGAGCGGAAGAGTCCTTCGATTACTTCGCCCGCTTGGGGAAGGGGGAGAGTGATCACTTCTCGGTGAGCGTCTCGCCTCAGCCCTCGCTCGCGAACACCACCGTGCGTTATCGCTATCCGGACTACACCGGCTGGCCTGACCGCGTGAGTGATTTTAAAAATAGCCTCAAGGCACTTTCGGGGACCGAGGTTCTGCTGAAAAGTCGTCTCGATAATGGGATCGAGACGGCACGCTTCCTTGTCGATGAAAGCTCCGTAGGAACTCCTTCGTTGATCTCTTCTGCGACGGGATCTGATCTTGAAATGACGATGAAGTTTGGCGATCCCGGCGAAAGCGAGGGCGTCATTTTCCTTGATCATCGCCTCCGTGAGGGGATCGAAGCGACTCGCTTTCCGGTCGTCACAACTGCCGACGCAGCTCCCGTGGTGAAAATCATCGAGCCGACCCTGCGCAAGCTGCGACTGCGGCCTGACGATCAGATTATTCTGAGCTATCGCGTTGTTGAAGAGATTGGTATTTCTGCGGCCGAGATCGAGCTGGAAGTGGATGGGGAAAGTCAGCCACCTCTGAGAGAAGCCCTCCCGGGCCGTGTGCGAAGTGATGAGCCGAATCTCTGGAGTGGCGAGGCCATGGCCTATCTCGGAAGTCTCTTAGATTCGCATCCGCGGGCGCGTAAGTTTCGCCTCCGGCTCAAGGTGGTAGATAATCGACCTTCTGAGTTTTCTGGCCCCGGGGTGGGCTACTCTGACTGGATCGAAGTAACGCTCGATGGGAATGCGCCTTCGCTCGCTCGCCAGGAACTTCGAGCTAAACAAGAGGATGCCTTGAAGAGCATCGACAAGGCCATGAAGGAGCTTCGGGAAGCTCAGCAGCGGATGCACCAAGTGAAGAATCATTTAGAAAAAGAAGTGCTGCCCGAGCACGCGCAAAAGCAACTTAAGGAAGCGCAGGAGAAGCTGGCCGAGACCGAAGCTGAACTCGCTAAACTTGCAGAGCGAATGAAACAGGGCGTGCAGGCGCACCGATCTGACGAGATCATGCGTGCCGCTGAAAAAGTCACCGAAGCAAAACAGAACGTCGAGTTCGCTCCCTTACAAGACAGCCCAGAATCGAGACGCAGCGAGATCGAAGAAGCGCTGCGCAATTCGGAAGAAGCGCTGAGAGAACTTCAAGAGCAGCGCAATGAAATCAACCGTGATCGCTCGCGCATCGAGGACCTCGCGCGTCTCCAAGAACTTGCTCAAAAGCAAGAAGCCCTCGCTCGTGAAGCATCCTCTGAGGAAGAGCCTGACAAGGAGTGGCAGAAGGAGCAGGAGAAGGTGAAGAATCAACTTCGGGAGATGGTCAAACAATCCCCGCAAGCCAAGGCCGCGGCTCTTCAGGCTCAAGCGGAGCGGGCACGTGATCTCGCCAAAGAGGCGGATGATCTTTCTGAATCACAAGACCAGCTCAAGCAGCTCGCGCAAGAAAAGCCGAACGCTGAGCAGCTCGCGGAGGCCTTTAAAAAAGAACAATCACTCCTCGCGGAAGAAGCGAAGCAAGCCTCAGTGGAAGCGCAAAAAGAATCCGTCGCTCACGCGGAAAAGGCGGCCCAGCAAGCCGAGGCCGCACGCGATGCTTCCTCTCCGCAAGAGGCCGCGCAAAAAGCGAACGAAGCCGCCAAAGCTTTTGCCAAGACTGAAGGGAATGACGACCTGCAAGAGAAGCAAGAAAGCGTCGCGGAAGGACTCGAAGCTCTCGCTGATAACAAGCCGGATGAGGCGATCGCAGCGCTCGAAAAACTCCAGTCGCAGAAGATCGAGCAAGCCCTCAAGCAAGAGCAAGCTGCCATCGCGCAAGAGGCCAATGCCGAGCTCGCGCAAGCCCGTTCCGAGAATGCGGAGCGGGCCAACACCTTACCCGAAGCCATCGCCCAAGCCGAAGCCGCGCGCGATGCCTCCGAGCCTGCGGAGTCAGCCGAGGCCGCGCAGTCAGCCGCCGAAGCACTCGCCGAGGGAGAAGGGGAGTCGACTCGCCAAGCTGAGCTTCAGGATCGCCAAGAACAAATTGCAGCAGCCTTCGCCTCGCTCGCTGAGGAAGATCCTGCGGAAGCCCTCGCTGCGCTCGAAAAATTACAAGCGGAACGCGCAGCCGAACTCGCTCAGGAGCTTCGTGAATTCCCACAAGCGAGTGATGATAATCAAGCGCTCAATGAAGCTCAGAACAAAGGTCAAGACGCTGCGAATCGAGCCGAGCAAGCGATGAAGGAACAGGCCAATGGGCAAGCCAAAAAAGCGGCACAATTTCACCAGCAATCTTCTGAGCAGTTTGCGAAATCCAGCGAGGCTCTCGCCAAGGCCGCGGAGCAATTCCAGCAGCAAGCAGAGCAAGCCGCCTCGCAAGAAGCGAATCCCAGCAAAGCTCCTGCGCCCGGTCAGCCACTTGCGGAAGCCTTTGAAAAAAGCGCCCAAGCCGCGAGCGCTGAGCAAGGTCAGGCAGCAGCCAAGGCCGCAGAAGCAGCAGCCGAAGCACTCAAGTCCGCCGCGGCCCAAGCAAAATCCGCCATGGCTCAGAATCAGCAAGCAGCCCAAGGAGATCCCATGGCGAACAATGAACTTGGTCAGGACGGGGAGGAATCTGGAGACAAACCCGGCGACAGTGCGCAGGAGGGCGATCGCCAAGCGCAGGCCGACCCCGGCGTCCCACCGGAGCTTGCCCGACTCGGCGTCACCGCCAAGGATTGGGAAAAGATCAAAGAGACCCTGAAGTCAGACATCGGCGGCGCGCGCGGAGCGGTCGTCCCAGCAGACTATCGCGGTCTCGTGCAGAAGTATTTTGAACAAATGACCCAAGAACGATGATGCGCTTTTTTCTCTTCCTCATTTTCGTCACTCATCTTTCTGCTCAGGAAATTTCTGAGACGGTTTTTTCGCGATGGAAAGAGCGGGTCGATCCCTCGGTTGAGCGCGGGCTTGACTATCTCGCGCGGATCCAGTCGGACGATGGTTCTTTCCCTGAAAACTACGGCACCTCATCGGGCATTCCGGCTCTGGCAGGGATGGCTTTTCTTTCCCGAGGCCACCTTCCGACAGAGGGTAAATATGCCGAGACGCTCACGCGCTGTATCGATTACATTCTCGCGCACCAAGAAGGTCCCGGTCTCTACAAGGCGGGGCACGGCGGCAGTGGGCCGATGTATGCTCACAACATAGCGACCCTTTTTATCTCTGAGGTTTCCGGCATGGTGGATCCAGAGCGCCAGAGGAGGATCGCCGAGAGTCTCCCGCGCGCGCTGGGTCTGATCCTGCGTGCTCAAGCGGTGAAAAAGTCACCCCAGCACCAAGGCGGCTGGCGCTATCATCCGAGCTCGCGTGATTCTGACACCTCCTGCAGTGGCTGGGCCCTCATGGCTCTGCGCTCTGCGAAGCTCAATGGGGCCGCTGTTCCTGACGAAGCGATCGATCAGGCTGTGGCCTATCTCTACCGGCATTTTGATCCCAAAGGAGGTCACTTTGGTTACACTGATACCCATAAGCATAAGCTCTCGCTCACCGGCATGGGGCTTCTTTGTCTGGAACTCTGCGGCGAGCACGGTAAGCCCGAGACGATCAAGGCAGCCGACTTTGTCCTGCAGGATTTTCGTTCTCTTGAGAAAGAGCAATTCGCTTTCTATGGGAACTACTACAACGCGCAGGCCATGTTCCAGATGGGGGACGCCTACTGGGAGACTTATGCCGACTGGATGTATGCCACTTATCTCGCCGAGCAGAAGGAGGATGGCTCGTGGTATTCTAAGGAAGCAGGACGGGTCTACGGGACGAGCATCATGGTGCTCGCCTTCACCGTGCCGTATCGTCAGCTCCCGATCTACCAGCGGGATGAGACGGTGGATGATCACTAGAATTTCCAGCCTACTGAGAGGTCGTAGGCCCAGCTGTCATTCGTCTCAAACTGGTCTCCGAGGAGCCTGAAATTCTCGCGGAAAAGGTAGCGCACGCCCAGTTGAGCGGTCATGCCATGGTAAAAGTTCGCCCGGAAGCCCGCGAAGGCCTGCGCGGTGAAGTTCGCGTCGTTATCGATACTGAAATCGAAGCGATCATCCAGTGAGACGATCTCAACTCCAGCTCCTCCACCGATGTAGAAGGAGATAGGGTTATTGAATTTGACCTCCAACTCGTAGTTCGCAGTGATGTTGATGAAGTTGATGTCGCCATTTTCAAAAAATGTCCCACCTCCGAAGTCGAACTCAAGAGTGGCATCATCTTGGTGGCCGAGAATTTCGAGGAAGATGCTGTGCTTGAAGGAGTCGTCCTCATAGACCGTGCCGCGCAGCTGCCCGAATGCATAGACCTCACCGGGATCATCGAGGTAGCCGCCTCCGATCATGACTCCTCCGCCATTGAAGAATTGCGCGCTACTGCTGGCGGTGAAGATGAGGGAGGAGAGGAGGGGAATGAGGAATATTTTTTTCATAAGATCTGCTGTTTTTTAAAGGCTTGCCTCAGGGAAGCACAGTGAGTGGGACGTGCACAAGGGGCTGTTGATTCATCTAAAAAGTAACTTTTATAGGCCTCGTCATGCTTTCCGTGAATTCGTCTCATCTTGATCAGGCATCGCGCTCCTCACATCCTTTGTGAAACACGCTTGAAACCTCACGAAAGCTCATTACATTCCCGCGTCCGTCCCCAGTGGGCGGATTAACCACCATGAGTTCTCCAATTCTCGTGCCCGAAAGCGCTCCCTTCACACCCGAACAACGGGCGTGGCTCAATGATTTCTTTGCCCAAAATATCGCCGGAGCGGCTCCGGTCGCAGATGCTGGGCCCACCATTCCTGTCACGATCCTCTGGGGCTCCCAGACCGGAAATGCCGAGGGTTGTGCCAAAAAACTCGCGAAAGCGATGAAGGCCGGAAATTACGCCCCCCAAGTCATCGACATGGGGCAGTATGACAAAGCCCAGCTCGCAGAGGAGCAGAATCTTCTCATCATCACCTCGACTTATGGTGATGGCGAGCCGCCCGATAATGCCGCGGATCTCCACGAATTCATCATGGGAGGCGATGTCCCAAGTCTCGCAGGCGTGAGCTACTCCGTCTTCGCGCTCGGCGATACTGAATATCCCGACTTTTGCCAAAGCGGCATCGAGTTCGACCAACAGCTCGAGAAGTTTGGCGCAAAGCGCGTCTTCAAGCGGATCGACTGTGATGTAGACTACGACGATGAATTCAAGGAGTGGAAGACCGGCGTCATGGACGCCTTCGGTGGTTCCGCTGCTGTTGCCGCTGAGGAGGTGAGCACAGAGGATGAGCCTTTCGGAAAAGGTCGCCCTTTTCCATCTCCCATTCTCAATAGCTACAACCTGAATAAAGACGGTTCCCCGCGTGAGACTTACCACATCGAGTTCTCGCTCGATGGCTCGGGCCTTGAGTATCAAGCCGGAGACGCTCTCAGTGTCTTCTCGCACAACCCCGCGAGCGCGGTGGATGAGATTCTCAAGAACCTGCCCTTCAATGTGAAGGATGAGGTTCCTCTTCCCAAGGGTGGGGAAGCGCCTCTTCGTGAAGCGCTCATCACCTCCTACGATATCCGCAGCCTGAATAAGTCACTTTTGGAAAAATGGCAGGCCCGTTCAGGTTCTCCATTCCTCCGTGGACTGGTAGAGGGTGGCGAGAAGAAAGACTTCGAGGACTTCTGCTGGGGCCGTGAACTGATCGATCTCATTACCGATCATCCGGCCGACTTTGCCGATGGTGAAGAATTCGTAGGCATCCTCAAGAAACTGCAGCCGCGCCTTTATTCCATCGCCTCCAGCCCCAAGGCTCATCCCGGCGAGGTTCATCTCACGGTGGCGATCGTGCGCTACAACTCTCATGACCGTGACCGTGGCGGCGTCTGCTCCACTTTCCTTTCAGACCGCGTCGGTGACGTCGCACCGGGCGTCTTTGTCCACCATAACAAAGCCTTCCGTCTTCCTGAGAATCTCAGTAAGGATGTCATCATGGTCGGTCCCGGAACCGGCATTGCTCCTTTCCGTGCTTTCCTTGAGGAGCGCAAAGCGACTCAAGCGCCCGGCCGGAACTGGCTCTTCTTCGGCAATCCTCATGCGGCCTCAGACTTCATTTACGAGGACGAGATCCGTCAGATGGAAAAAGACGGCGTCATTAATGAGCTCAGTCTCGCCTTTTCCCGTGACCAAGCGGAGAAGGTCTACGTGCAGGATCGCATGCTCGAATCCGGCAAGAAGCTCTGGGACTGGCTTGAGGGCGGGGGATACTTCTACGTCTGCGGAGATGCCTCACGCATGGCCAAGGATGTCGACAAAGCCCTCCACACTATCGCTCAAGAGCACGGCGGCCTGAGTGAAGAGGATGCCATCGCCTACTTTAAGCAGCTCAAGAAGGACAAGCGCTACGCGCGTGACGTCTACTAAAGATCTGCAAGAGAGGGGCTTATATGTCTCGTTACTTTTTGTAAAAAAAGGGCCGCATCAAGTGGCCCTTTTTTTGTTTAAGGAAGAAAGTGAGAGAGATCTCAGGGAGGGTGTCTAAATCTGGGAACTTGCTCTTGGTTTCCATGTAAATACGATGTAATATAATTTTGAGAATGAAGGGGAATAGGAATTTTGTGTGTTCGAGGAATCCCCGTGCTGATGCACAGGGCTTTGCTCTGATCGCGACGATCTCTCTCTTGTTTCTTCTGACGCTCATCGCGGTCGCCTTTTTGGGCACGGCCACTGTTCAGCTCAGGACTCATCGTTTGAATTTAGCTGACCAAGAGGCGCGCTCGAATGCGAGGCTAGCCTTGATGATCGCCCTCGGCGAACTTCAGCGAGAAATGGGCCCCGATCAGCGGATTTCCGCAGAGGCCGCCATTACCCAAAGAAGCGATTCTGAGACCAGCTTGCTTCATTCCCATTGGACCGGCGTCTGGAGTAGTCAGATTGACGGAGAGAGCCCCTGGCGTAGAAACGACGAAGAGGGAGGCCTGCGGGATCTCCGCTCCCAGAGTGGAAAAGAGGCTGAAAATCTCGCCTATCTCGTCAGTGGAAATGAAGGGGGGCTGCGGAGAGAAGGTGGTATTAAGTTTAACCCCGATAAGGAGCTTTCAGAACATGCTGTGTCCGTCCTTGGTGAGGGTTCGGTAGGTCCTCTACAAGAGGATCAGGTGTTCGTTCCAAGGGTGGGCATTGCCTGTGATTTTCCTGTGACTGGTTCTTACGGCTATTGGATCGGTGATCTCGGAGTGAAGGCAAATGTGGCCGCGAATCATCGGGCGCTGAGTCAAGGCGGGACAGAAGCCTCTTCTCGCTATCGCCAACTCTCACCCCTCCCTCCTTTTGTCGACGGACTCAGCGAAGACGTCTTGGAGGATTCCACTGACAAGATTCTCAGCCTCAAATCCCTCGATCTCGCGGTGAATGAACAAGGGTTCACCAAAGATCTTTTTCATGACATCACGGTGGACTCTCAGGGAGTTCTCACGAATGTGCGGGATGGAGGACTTCAGAGAAATCTTACCGCTTTTTTAAATGGTGGCACTAGTGATGATCTCAAGATCGGAGGGGAGGTCGCGAGTGCAGGCATCAAGGAATCTGATAATTTGGTAGGGCCCGCAAATCTTGCGGAGGCGAGCCGACAGGAGATCGATTGGTCGGCGACTCGTCATCAGGAAACTTCACCGAAGTTTGGCCTCCTGAAGGACTGGGCTGATCTCGCTTCGACGGTGGAGATTGATAGTGAAGAACTCGAGGTTCGCATTCCTACCTCGGAGATGGACCCAAATATCCCTGATATCGAGAATGCCGGATTTCAGAATCTCAATCCTGCCACGATCGCATCGTTTGATG
>JALZWA010000262.1 GCA_023299815.1 Akkermansiaceae bacterium | reverse complement strand
AGATTCCTGAGGGGCGATCGACTAAGTGGTCTCTCACTGGCGGCCGTTGCTTGCCGCGGCGCAACTCTAATAAAAATTCAGCCCTCGTCAACGATTTAAAACATACTTTTTCAACTAAGCCATATGAAGCGCTTGAAGGAGGCCCGAATAAGCCCTAGCGACGGGCATTCTAGCATTCTGCAGAGACGAATGAACAAGCGAAGAATGAGTCTCTGTATTGCCTAAGCTCACAAGAAATCTTTACAGAAAGATCAAAATCGATCGGCCTTGCTCACGCCCACTCCCCGTATTGGAAGTGACTCATTTGTTTAAGCTCTCTCCTCTGAGAGGGTCCCTATCCCATAGTCGGCAGGTCTTTTTTAAAGCAGTTCTAAAAACCTTGGAAGAACTCGGAGGAAAAGGGAGTTCTTCCCGCCCCTTGAGAGCTGGTCAGCTACGAGGCCTTCAGGATCATCTGAATCCGCTGGGCCGCTGACGTTGAGACAATGACCATCGGTGCAAATCTCTTGGAAGAGATGGGAGTTTCCTTTTTGGCGACTTACTTTCACTTCGCAATCAGGCGATTGAATGGAGAGAAGGCTTAAAGGAGCGCCCTCGTCATCCCAGGTGATTGTCGCAACGATATTGCGCCCTTCTTTTGACTCAAAAAGGAAGGATTCTCCTTTCTCTGGGTTCGTCTCAGCAGCAAGTCCCAGCTCGAGAATGGATTTCCAAGCTGCCATCTCGGCAACCCATGCCAGAAGAAGAAGCGCGGTGGTGCGCTGGCTCTTTTGGGCAACGATACAAACCCTCTCCATCTCCGGGAAAGCGCGCTCAGCAACGGGATCGTCAAAGAGTCCGGCAATAGCGAGGCGGTAGTGATAACTCCGTGTCCACGCGAGGTCCTGGGTCACCATATGATCGCCTGTTTGCTTACGGGCCTCCATAATTTCGGCTAAACTTTTAGAAGGATTTTTCCAGATCGAGCTATCAAAAATGAAGCGATCTAGGATACTGTAAAGACGATCCTCGAAGAGGTCTGAAATCTCACCCTGCCACCAAAAGACGAGAGGTAAATCGCTATTGAGATGCGCAAAAACAGTGTTTCTCAAACGACCAAAAGAACGGCCACTCAGGAGGAAAGAAATTTGCTCTGAGCAGATCGACTTCTTCCCGTGCGCCAGGTGACAGTGCGCCGTAATCCAGGCCTGCACCGATGGCTCGGGCGCTTTACGATCCATCGCGATCAGCACGGCACGGCAGGCATTCTCCTGTGTAAACTCCTGAATCATCTCCGAGTTCGCTGTAAGCTGAGAAGGATCTTCCGTGTAGACGAGGAAGTTCATCAGCGACGCATTCGTGCTAGCTTCATCAGCTTCCCAAAGCTTCTTCAATTCGCCATCGATCGCTGAGATCTTAACAGGAGTTCCTAGCCCCTCTGTTGAAAATGTGGCGCTCATTAGAGTCTCCTCCATTTCCGTCCTTCGCTCGTGAGCATTTCATCCGCTTCCTTAGGACCCCAAGATCCGGCAGGGAACTCTGTCATCGCTGGTGGGTTCTCGCTCTCGTGCCAGGCGTTCTCGATGTTATCGATAAACTTCCAAGCCTCCTCGACCTCATCGCGTCGCGCAAAGAGAGTTGCATCCCCTGCCATCGCGTCGAGCAAGAGACGCTCGTAGGCCTCTGGGCTGCTTTTTCCAAAGCTGCTTGAGTAGTGGAAATCCATCTTCACCGGCTCCATCCGGAGCGTCGTTCCGGGAAGCTTTGAGTTAATTCTAAATGAAATCCCCTCATCCGGCTGGATACGAATGACGAGGACATTGCCATCAGGAACCCCACCCGGAGCAGCATTGAAAAGCACACTTGGGGTCTCTTTAAAGTGAACTGAAATCTCGGTCGCCTTCTTCGGCAGGCGCTTGCCCATCCGCACATAGAATGGAACTCCACTCCAGCGCCAAGTATCGATCATGCAGCGCACCGCGACGTAAGATTCTGTCTCAGATTCAGGATCAACCCGATCTTCCTCGCGGTATCCTGGGACTTCGTTGCCGTTGATATTTCCAGAAGTGTATTGCCCGCGGACAACATTCTCAGCGACCAGCTCCGGGTTATCCCACTGGCGGAGCGAGCGGATCACCTTCACCTTCTCATCACGCACGCCATCGGCCGAGAGATCGGTAGGTGGCTCCATCGCCACCAAGCTGAGGAGTTGTAAAAGGTGGTTTTGCACCATGTCGCGCAGCGCACCGGCCTTATCGTAGTAGCCTCCACGGCCACCCTCCATGCCGAGGTGCTCGGAACAGGTGATCTGGATGTGGTCGATAAATTGCTTATTCCACATCGGCTCGAAAATTGCGTTCGCAAAGCGAAGCACCATAATGTTCTGCGCCGTCTCCTTACCGAGGTAGTGGTCGATCCGGTAAGTGTCCTTCTCCTCGAAGGTGCCATTCACCACCTCATTGAGATGCTGGGCCGTAGCAAGGGTAGTGCCGAATGGCTTCTCGACGATCACACGGGACCAGCAGCCCTCGCGCTCATCGCTGAGACCTACTTTTTTAAGATTGAGAAGGATGTCATCGAAATACTCTGGCGCACTTGCGATGTAGAAAAGGCGGTTCCCTTTTCCACCACGCTCAGCATCGATTGCATCGAGGCGATCTGCGAGACGCTGATAGCCGTCATCATCCTGAAACTCGCTCTGGTGATACTCGATACTCGGAGCAAGCGAGCCCCAGATCTCCTCATCATGACCCGTGCGGGAAACCTCACGGTTCAGTTTCTCGAGTCCTTCCCGAAAAAACTCATCCTTCCAGTCACGACGAGCGAAGCCGATGATCTTCACCCCTGCGGGCAACTCACCATCGACAGCTAAGTTATACAAAGCCGGCACCAGCTTCCGGTGGGTTAAATCACCAGTGGCGCCAAAAATAACGATCGTGCACGCCTCAGGACGATTACGGGAGACGAGGTCTTCTCTGAAAGGATTACTCACACTCCTTAACTGCCACTCTTTCGAGCTATTCGCAATAGCGGAGCGGGGATTTTGGTTCATCACTATCAGTCATCTAATCTCACCTTTCCACGGACATCCTCCCACGGAACAAAGCCCCAGTAGCGACTATCGAGTGCGTTCCCCCGATTATCCCCCATGACGAAAAAATTCCCTTCCGGAATCTTCCCCGCAATGATCCCTTTTTTGGGAAACCGATTCAGCGGAATGCTCGCCGGTCCTCCCATCGGGAAAATATCATACCAAATCCCCTGAAACTCCGAGTGCGTCTCTCCCCGTTGTCGCTCCTTAATAGGCTCACCATCGATGGTGACCTTTCCTATCGCATCCACCTTGAAGTCATCTCCCGGAATCCCCATCACCCGGAAGACATAGACCGATGGCTGTCCACCCATCCAGTCTTGCGTGATATCAAAGATAATCACATCGCCTCGCTTGACCTGATCAGGAGAACGATAAGCGAACTCATCGACAAAAACCAAGGTCCCCGGCGGAATCGTAGGATCCATCGCCCCAGTAGGAACATTAAAAGGTCGCAGCGATTTCCATCCGAGGAAGAGCGCCACTCCGACCAGAGCAATGCAAGAAAAAATAATGAGGAGAATCGTGCGCGCTTTCATACTCAAGATTCGGGACAGCCAGCGAACAAGCGAGACGCTTGCCCCTTCACCTCTGACCAAGGAACGGCTGTCGAGTTTCCTTCTTCTATTTCCAGATCACGACGACGGGCGTCAGCAACGATTTCTGAAAATTCAGCAGAACTGAAAAGAGGGTCACTTTCATCGTCTCCATTCATTTTCTCACCGAGCTTTACACCTTTGCCCGACGTTCACCAGTCGAAACTAGATCCTCGGCATCCCAGCACGCTCGCATCTTAATCCGTGAATCCCGGCCAGTGACCTCTCTCACATCCAAACAAGAATCTCGAAACCCGATAGCCCAACGGGCTTACGTCAAACAGCCTAGGGTTGCCGGAGTGAAACGAGGCTACCCTAGGTCAATCGCCTCAAGATTTTTCAACGCCGAAGGTGTTGCGTCGCTTGTCCGATAATCGGCCCCACAAGCAGCCGACGCAACCCCGATTGGGGTTGGGGATTCTCGGCCAGCATTCCTAGGGTAGCCGTTGCTCCGCACAGACACCCCTAGGCTATCGACGAAACCCCTTTGGGGTAACCAGAACAGGACCCGCTTACCAAGGCAGCGGGAACGCCGCATTGAAAGCGAAGACGCGCTCCTTAATCTCGGCTAGCTTCGCATCATCCTCACGCGCCTGCAGCGCCTCGTGGATCAGATCCGCGACCTTTTCAGAATCAGCCGCCTTCATGCCACGCGTCGTAACTGCGGGCGTGCCGATGCGGATGCCGCTCGGCTTCATCGGCCCTGCTTCATCGAAGGGAATCGAATTCTTATTCACCGTGATCCCCACCTTATCTAGGGTGTCGGAGACGATCGAACCATCGAGACCTGCAGGGCGGAGATCCACCATGAAGACATGGTTATCAGTGCCACCAGAAACGACGCGGTAGCCGTGTGACTCGAGACGCGCGGACATCGCCTGCGCATTCGTGATTACCTGCTCCTGATACTCTTTGAAACCTGGCTTCAGCGCTTCACCAAAGCACACTGCCTTCGCTGCGATGACATGCATCAGCGGGCCACCCTGGACGCCGGGAAAGACGCGACCATCAATCTTCTTAGCATACTTTTCTTTACAAAGAATGATACCGCCACGAGGTCCACGGAGAGACTTGTGAGTTGTCGAGGTCACGAAATCCGCATGCGGGACCGGGTTCGGATGAACCCCAGCCGCCACCAGACCGGCGATGTGCGCCATGTCTACGAAAAGATAAGCGCCGACCGCTTGGGCAATTTTCCCCATGCGCTCGAAGTCAATCTTGCGGGAGTAAGCACTCGCGCCACACGTAATGAGCTTCGGCATCACCTCCTTCGCCTGTGCTTCCAGCGCATCGTAATCGATCCGCTCGTCTTCCGCACTCACCCCGTAGTGAGTCACGTCATAAAGACGGCCTGAGAAGTTGGCAGGATGCCCGTGAGTCAGGTGACCTCCGTGGGCGAGATCCATCGTCAAGATCTTGTCGCCGGGATCGAGCACTGCGAAATAAACCGCCGTATTAGCCTGGCTACCGGAGTGCGGTTGCACGTTCGCGTGGTCTGCTCCAAAAATATCCTTCAACCGAGCAATCGCGAGCTCCTCGACGACATCGACATTTTCACACCCCCCATACCAACGACGCCCCGGGTAACCCTCGGCATACTTATTGGTAAGAAGTGATCCCTGCGCCTCCATCACAGCAGGCGAAGCAAAGTTCTCAGAAGCGATGAGCTCGATGTGGCTGCGCTGGCGCTTCTCCTCACCCACAATCGCCTCAAAAACCTCCGAGTCCGTCATCGCAAGGCGGCTTCCAGAAGCCTTACAAAGACGCGCTTCGTGACGGCCACCTTCAAAATCTGTCGCAAGAAAAGTCTCCACCATCTCCAGAGCCACCTCCGTAGTGACCACCTTCTGCCCGAGGCATAAAATGTTCGCGTCATTGTGAGAACGAATCGTCTGAGCCTCCTCCACCGTCCGGACATTCGCAGCGCGGACATCGCGGAAACGATTCGCCGTCAGACAAACCCCCACACCCGATGTGCAGACGAGAACTCCACGCTCCGCGCGCTCTTCATTCACCGCGCGGCCCACCTCATTGGCGAAGTCAGAATAATCCACCGACTCAATGCCATGCGTGCCGTAATCCACGACATCATGGCCAGCACCTTTCAGCGCCTCCACGATTGCGTTTTTTAACTCAACTCCGCCGTGATCGGCCCCAACAGCAATTCGGATGGCATTCGCACTCATAAGGACGCCCCATCCGTGGCCCTTCCCAGCAGAAATGGCAAGCGCTTACGTGGGAAAGGTCGCTTCAGTCTTGATTCGGGATCTCTAATCACTACCGTAAAGATATGTTCCGATGGATCCCTAGCCTGCTTTTCGCGATGACCGCTACTGGACAGATCTCTTTTGGCCCATCGCAGCTACTCAGCGACACCGTCCCAACTCCGCTTGATGTCCGGGCATTTGATTTAGATCAAGATGGGGATCTTGATGTCGTCAGCTTCACAGATGTATCACCGGTAGTCTACTGGTGGCTTAATGATGGGATGGGAAACTTTGGGAAGAGATCAGAAATGGCCCTTCACAGGGATTTTTCGGGCATCATCAAAGGTTTGGATGATTTCAATAAAGACGGATTTTTGGACATTCTCCATGAGACTGCAGAGTCTGATGACCTCGTGGTTTCTTGGGGAGAAGCGGGCGTCGCTTTCTCCTCTCCGCAAAACATTGATTCAAGCTCTGCTAATTTTCAGATCTACCTGCACGACTTCGATTTCGCTAACCCCTTTAGTCAAAGCTTTTACGACTTCGACAACAATGGGATCAAAGACCGAATCGTCAGTGATAGCGATAAAGTCACTCTCAACAAGCTGTTCACTGATCAGCCCTCTATTCAAGAGACGATTTACACCGTGCCCACTGGCGAGAAAGCCTTCTCCGCTATCTTCTTTCCCCGGGATCAAGAGGGCCAAAGTCATCGCTTGGTCGTAATATCGACACTGGAACTAGAATCAATCATTCGCATCCTGACCTTCAATGAGGGAACAGTCCCCATGGTCTCTACCGAGCTGAGAGTTCCTCGCATAGATGCTGATTATACCTACAACGATTTTAGATATCTCTCAACGACCCAAGACCCTACAACATCCGATATCTTCTTCGTCACACCTCATGCCGACGGCCTCGAAGATCAACCGCTCTTTGACTATTACCGCATCTCGCAGGATGGCATATCGGGAGCAATTGACCTCGTCTACACCGCAGATAAAAACACCTATTTCTCAGCTCCACTTATCACTGATCTGGATGGTGACTCAATCGAAGATCTCCTTCTTCCATTCAGCTCGATTCCTTTCGAGGAAGGACCATTCATTGACCAGATTGCTTGGGCCAAAGGATCATCCTCCGGAACCTTTTCTGAAGACTACCTCCCAATTAGCACGGCTGGTCATAGTCATGACATCCAGCATATCGGTGACGTGGATGGAGATGGGGACGAAGACCTGATCACCCAAGCAACTTTTTTCCTCGATAATCAAACCGACCCGGCTCCTTTATTACTTTGGGAAATGGACACAGCTGAAGGAGAACTGGTGTCTAAAACAATATCTAACCCTCTCTCTCGTCGTTCTACCGTGATCGCTGCCGAAGACTTAAGTGGAGTTCTTCCATGGGCTCCGCAAGTTGGTGGAGAAACGATCGACTGGCCAGAGGATCGAACCGATTTCCTCCTACAATCGATAAATGTCATCGACGATCAGATTCACCACTTTTTGGAATGGCTACTGCAAGACAGCAAAGGAAATTTTCACTCAGTTCCTCTTCCTGTGACTACCACCATTGTCTCAGGCCCCTATCCTCCACGTGTGGATTTTCAATATTTAGACTGGGATCGAGACGGTGAAAAAGACCTCTTAAAATACAACAGTTCACCATCTCTTTTTAAGCTACAAGAATCTATTTCTTGGCAAAAAGGAGCAAGTAGATCCTTTCTAGAAGAAGCTCCTATCTTTCATGGCGCGACCCCTCTTTTTTTCGCTGATAAAGATCCTCACTTTGTTGATTACAACCAAGATGGGATCATGGACATCATTGGTTTGGGAAGACTTGTGGGAGACCCTCAAGCAGAAGATCCCATCAGTTATTTAATCCAGTACAATGATTTAGTTTCACCAGGATCATTCGAACCGTTGTCCTCTGAAATCTACGAAATCGCTCTCGACCTCGATCAAGATGGCTCAGTCGATTTTGTAACAATCCTCAATGGAGAACCCACTGGAAAACTTTCTAGTGACGGCAGCAGAATATCACTCGGCGATATCCCGATTGATCGACTCAATAATTTGCTCTCTACCTCTCAACTTATCGATATTGATAACGATGGAGATCTAGACATTGTCGAATCTCAAAAAAATAATATATTTATT
>JALZWA010000261.1 GCA_023299815.1 Akkermansiaceae bacterium | reverse complement strand
CACAGTTCCACGCTACAGCGCCCTCATGGACGAGCGCTTCGCCGACCGCAACTCAAGCGCCCCCTTCCGCTCACCCATTTCTTGGGATCAAGTGACCTTCCTCACCGGTAGCCATATCGGCCTTACGAAGTCTCAAACCTTCGCCGATAATGTCCTCTTTGAGCTCCTCGAAAAAAAATAAGGAGCATAACTTTGTAAATCGGAGGAATAAATTTTAAGCTCAGTCAGTCTTATATACGTAATGAAAACATTAATTAGCACCTTCCTCGCGATTACCCTCATCAGCGTGGCCTCAGCCTTCGACCAAACCCACTCCACTTGGAATGAGCTCCTCGGAAAGCACGTCAAAGCTGACGGTATCGACTACCCCTCGTTCAAGAAAGACAAAGGCCAACTCGAACGCTACCTCAAGACTCTCTCTAAGGTCTCCACCACTGAGTTCAATGGCTGGACCGCTCCTGACCAACTTTCCTACCTCATCAATCTATACAACGCCGCAACCGTTGATCTGGTCCTCCAAAAATACCCCATTAAGTCTTTCAAGGATGACATCGGCGGCAAGGCAGGCCCTTGGAAACTTAAATTCGTAAAAGCCCTCGGCAAGACTTACACCCTCGATGAAGTGGAACACGAATTGATCCGCAAAAACTACCCCGAGCCTCGGATTCACTTCGCCGTCAACTGCGCTTCTGAAGGTTGCCCTCCACTTCGCGCCGAAGCTTTCACCGGTAAAAAGTTTGAAGCCCAACTCGCTGAGCAGACCAAATTATTCCTCGCCAAAAAGGAAAATAATCACGTCAAAGGAAACACCCTCTACCTCTCTTCAATCTTCGATTGGTTCAAAGAGGATTTCATTAAGAAATCGGGCTCGGTAGAAGCCTTCGTTGCCCCTTACTTTCCAGGTGCAAAAATTAAAAAAGGCTCAACCACCATCAAATACACAGAATACGGATGGGGCCTCAATCAGGCCAAATGATTTTTCATTATTAACAAGAAAGATATACCATCCTTCTTATTTTCCTACTCTCATCGACTCTTAAGTTAGATCTCCCCAATTACTATGGATAAAGAATTCTGCTCCTGCGAAGCCTACTCTCACGAACAAAGCCTCGACCAATTCATGGTCGGACTCGAAAAGCGCAATCCCGGCGAGCCAGAATTCCACCAAGCTGTCAAAGAGGTCATGAGCGACCTCATTCCCTTCGTCAAAGAGAACCTCGAATACTCCGAGACCTGCATCCTCGAACGCCTCACCGAACCCGACCGCATCATCAGCTTTCGCGTCACATGGGAGGCCGACGACGGCAGCGTCCGTGTCAACCGCGGCTGGCGCGTCCAGTTTAACAACTCCATCGGACCCTACAAAGGCGGCCTCCGCTTCCATCCTTCCGTCACCCAGAGCGTTCTTAAATTTCTCGGCTTCGAGCAAATCCTAAAGAACAGCCTCACCGGCCTCCCCATGGGCGGCGGCAAAGGAGGCTCCAATTTTAATCCTAAAGGAAAAAGCGACCGTGAAGTGATGCGCTTCTGCCAAGCCTTCATGACTGAACTCCACCGCCATATCGGCCCTAACACCGACATCCCCGCCGGTGACATTGGCGTCGGCGCACGCGAAGTGAGCTTCCTCTTCGGACAATACAAGCGTCTCGCCAACGAATTCACCGGCACCCTCACGGGAAAAAGCCTCGAATTCGGTGGTTCTCTCGGCCGCACAGAAGCAACTGGCTACGGCTGCGTCTACTTCCTCAATCACATGCTGGAACATGCTGACGAAGAGATCTCCGGCAAAACAATCGCCGTCTCCGGTTCAGGAAATGTCGCCATCTATGCGATCGAAAAAGCCACTGAACTCGGCGGCAAAGTGGTCACTGCCTCCGACTCCGGTGGCTTCATTCATGACCCCGATGGCATCGACGCCGAGAAGCTCGCCTTCATCAAAGACCTCAAGGAGGTGAAGCGCGGCCGCATCAGCGAATACGCCGACAAATACTCCTCTGCCACTTTCCATGAAGGCCGTCCTTGGTCCATCCCAGTCGACATCGCCCTCCCCTGCGCCACTCAAAACGAAATCAACGAAGCCGAAGCCGAGACCCTCATCAAAAATGGGGTCAAAGCGGTCAGTGAAGGAGCCAACATGCCCACCGAACTCCCCGGCATCCACGCCTTTAAAAAAGCAAAAATCCTCTTCGGCCCCGCCAAAGCAGCCAATGCCGGTGGCGTAGCCGTCTCCGGCCTCGAACAATCACAGAACGCCCTCCGTCTTTCGTGGAGCAAAGAAGAAGTCGACGGCCGCCTGCGCGACATCATGGAAGACATCCACAGCAAGTGTGTCACCTACGGTGAAGCCGAAACCGACGACCCAGTCGACTACGTCAAAGGTGCCAACATCGCAGGCTTCATCAAAGTCGCCAAAGCCATGAATGCCTACGGCACCATGTAGCTGACCAAGACTGGAGGAAAGGGCCTCGCCTCTTTTACTTGCCAAATCTTTGCGACTTCGCGCATTTGCGTGAAGTTAAAGTATCTCCATGCTCACCGAATCCTTCCAAATCGTCCACGACGCTTATCTCGGTTATTGGCAGTATCTCGTCAAAGAAGTCAGCAATCCCAGCTGGAATAACTACTTTTACTGGCTCATTGGGATCTCCCTCTTCTTTTTCCTCCTCGAAATCTTCCGACCATGGAGAACCGGTCAGCCCAAATTCCGCAAGGACTTCTGGCTCGATGGCTTCTACATGTTTTTCAATTTCTTCCTCTTCTCACTCATCATCTACCACGCAGCCTCCGAGCTCGTGGCCACCTGGTTCCACGACCTCCTCTCCTCCGTCGGCATCACCAACCTCGTAGCCATCCAGGTGGGCGGATGGCCTGCTTGGTTGCAGTTATTAATCCTCTTCGTCCTTCGCGATTTCATTCAATGGAATGTCCACCGCCTCCTCCATCGCGTCTCCTGGCTTTGGGAATTTCACAAAGTCCACCACTCTGTCGAGCAAATGGGCTTCGCCGCTCACCTCCGCTATCACTGGATGGAAAACGTCGTCTACAACGTCCTTCAATACATTCCTCTCGCACTCATCGGATTCAGCATTACCGACTTCATCATCGTCCACCTCTTCACCACCATCATTGGGCACTTCAACCACTCCAACCTCCGCGTGCCCCTCGGCCCGCTCAAGTATCTCTTCAATCATCCCCAAATGCACATCTGGCACCACGCCCTCGACCTCCCACCCGAGCATCGTCACGGCATGAATTACGGCCTCTCCCTCAGCATCTGGGACTACCTCTTCCGCACCGCCTACATCCCCCACAACGGCCGTGACATCCCTCTCGGCTTTCACGACATGAAAGAATTCCCCAAAAGCTTCTGGGGACAATTGACCCACGGCTTCCGCCGAAAAAAATAGCCTCACTCGTCGTCGCTTCTTCGGCACGACTTCTTCCATCTTATACCATCAAATAATATCGCCATGAAAACACGACAGGCACTATCAGCCCTCACCGCCCTCGGCACCATGTTCACTTTAACTTCCTGCAAATCAGGAGGGCCAAATGACGAGACCGAGAAATCAATGAGCCTCGGTAAAAAATTAACGATGGAATCCATCGATACTCACGGCGGCATCGAGAAGTGGCGCGACAACGGTCTTCTTAAATTTCGCTGGACCTACCACATGACTGATCGTGGCGCGACCGTCGACACCATCCAGACTGTAGATCCCATCAGCTTAGCCGCCGTTCATACCGTGCCCGATAGTGACCTCACCTTTGGACGCACCGCAGATGGTCGCTATTGGGTCTCCCCCGCCGATGCCAAGTTCATGCCACCCATCCAATTCTGGACCCTCACTCCGACTTACTTCATCGGAATTCCTTTTGTCTTCGATGACGACCAGATCACTTTTGAACTCTTGGACGAGTCCAAAACCTTCGAAGGCAAAGACTACACTCAAGTCAAACTCAGCTACCACTCAAGCGCTGGCGAGTCTCCTGACGACTACTACGTCTTGCTCCTCGAGCCCGAAACCAAAGTCATCCGCGGGGCCTACTACACCGTCACCAATCCCCTCGTCTACAAAGGTGGGCCCATCACAGAGAAGTTCATCACCTTAGACAACCTACAAGATATCGGAGGCCTCAAGCTCGCGGGCGGGCACAAAACCTACAGCATGACCGACGGAGTCATTGGAGAGCAAATGCGCTACACTGACGTGAGCGAAGTAGCCTTCCTCGACCGAGACAGTATCGACTTCACTCCCCCTGCAGGCGCTCGCTTCCTTGACCCCGTGCCAGCTGCAAAAAAGACTGAATAAATCACTTCTGTTGAAGAGAGGGACCAAAAAGAAACCCGCGACACCTTTCGGTATTCGCGGGTTATAAAGAAAGTACGCAGACTGGGACTCGAACCCAGGACCAATTGGTTAAAAGCCAACTGCTCTACCAACTGAGCTATCTGCGCTTTGGTTGGATTTTTGCA
>JALZWA010000260.1 GCA_023299815.1 Akkermansiaceae bacterium | reverse complement strand
AGGCGGTCGAGGCAGGTTTGCTCCCCTTCACTGAGCCGATAGGGATCGCTCGGATCGATCGTCGGGAAGTTCTTGTCCTTCAGCTCATGAGTCACGCCATTCAGAGTGATGGTCCCTTTTTCATAATCGATGCGGTGCAGCAGGCGACGCCCCTCCATCTTCCACTCCGGATGGCGCTCCACGACTGGGCCGGTGAGCTTGAACTCTAAAATGGCGATCGCTTTGTGCATCTTCGCCACCAATTCTTCATCGAGAAATCCTGAAGTTCGTTTTGGGAAAAAGGCCTCGGCGGGATCATCCGCATAGACCGTCTTTGCCAGCATCGCGAGTGGGGAAAGGAGAATGCCGTAGCCCTCCTCCAGCTGCCAGAGCCGGAGGTAGCGGAGTGAAATCCGGAGCACGGTGGCAATGAGCACCTCAGAGCCCAGCGTCGCGCCCATCCAGATGATATCGTGGTTTCCCCAGGTGAAGCTCACCTTCGGTTGATTCTTCAGATAGTGGATCACCCGGTCACCACGCTCGCCCCGGTCGAAAAGATCACCCGCCACCACCACCTCGGACACCACCAGATTGCGGATGAGGCGAGAGGCCTCGTGCAGCGCCACGATGTCCTGCTCGTAGCAGGCGAGCGACTCGATAATCGAGTCCACGTAAGTGGAGTTCCGGTCAAAGGAGACCTCATCTAACAGCGCGATGTAAAGTGTCTTGAATTCGGACTTCATCAGCCCGAGCAGCTCGTCTTTTGCCACCGTGCTCGCGATCGCCCGGACGAGGCGGAACTGGAGGCGGAGGAGTTTTTTCACCTTCTTGAGACGCCATTCTTTATCGCCAATCTGGTCGCGGTAGCGGCGCATCTTCTCCACCGGATAGTAGAGGAAGGCGAGGAAGGTGCGCTTCTCCTCATCCGTCAGCTCATCGCCGAAGACCTGATCCACCAGCGTGCTCAGCCCACCGGAAGCATTATTGATGACATGGCGCAGCTTGCGATCATCCCCATGGATATCGCTGATCACATGAGTTCGCCTTTTCGGCAGCGTCAGCTTCGCCTCGAGGAGGGAAATTTCCGCCATCACTGCGGAAGAGGTCGGGAATTGCCGTGCTAAGAGGTTGAGAGTGGGCTGACAGCTCGTGGTCATAGGAAGAGAAAGCAATAATTCGGCCTGAATGACGATCTTTCTCTCTCGGGTTTGCTTTCGGGAGGACGCTCGCTAGCATCCCTGTCACCGATGAAGCCCACCACGAATCTCGCCACCGCCACCACTCCCGATGGCGCCTCACTCATGCTCCAGGAGCACGATGGTGAATTCTTCCTCAAAGTTGCCGGCGTCCCCCTCATGAGCACCACCGCCTGCTCCTCTGAGCAGACCATGAGCGAGCTCGCTTGTGAGAATGTCGGCTCCACGCCCACCGTCCTCATCGGCGGTCTCGGCTTCGGCTTCACCCTCCGCCGCGTCCTCGAGCTGGTAGGGGAGGGGGCCACCGTAGAAGTCGCCGAACTCCTGCCCATCATCGTCCAGTGGAACCGCGAGTTCCTCCAGACCATCAATGGCGGCCTCTTAGATGATCCCCGCACCGTGGTCCGTGAGGAAGACGTCTTTGAGATCATCCGCAAGGGCGGGCGCGAGCACTACGATGCCATCCTTCTCGATGTCGATAACAGCCCGGACCCACTCGTCGATGAAGGGAACTCCCGCCTCTATGATCGAAAAGGCGTCGCCCTCATCGCCAAGTCCCTCAAGCCCGGCGGCCGCGTCGTCTTCTGGTCCGCCCATCCGGACAAAGCCTTCGCCAAGTCACTCCAGCGCGATTTTAAAAACGTGCAAGCCATCCCCGCCAAAGCCTACCCCAAGGCCAAGCGCTTCACCCACACCCTCTTCGTAGGAGATCGTAAATAACTCTTTTTTCAAAATGCCCGCTTCCCAGACTCCCATCCCACGCTTCGAAGAACTCGACTTCCGCAAGACGCCCCTCGGCGATCTCATCCTCCGCCGCCGCACCGTCCTCTCCCTCGAGAATGAGGAAATTTACGAGATCATCCTCGGCGACGCCTTCCTCATGTCCTCGCTCTTCACCGAGGTCGAGCAAGCCCTCTCCCGCCTCGGCCTCGCCGCCACCGCCGACTCATTTCCTAACACCAAGCTCGATGTCGTCGTAGGAGGCCTCGGCCTCGGCTACACCGCCCGCGCCGCCCTAGAGCATGACTTCGTCGGCAGCCTCGCCATCGTAGACTACCTCGAACCCGTCATCGAGTGGTTCCAGAAAGAACTCACCCCGCTCGCCCCCGGCCTCAATGCCGACCCGCGCTGCTCCTACGTCCACGGCGACTTCTTCAAGCTTGCCCTCGCGCAAGGAAACGACCGCTCCTTTGACGAGTCGGATACCGCCAGGAAGTTCCACGCCATCCTCCTCGATATCGATCACTCCCCGGCCCACCTCCTCCACGCCCGCCACGCAGATTTCTACGCCGCCGATGGCCTCCGCATCCTCGCCGATAAAATCCACCCCGGCGGCATCTTCGCCCTCTGGTCAGATGACCCCCCAGAAGAAAGCTTCATGGCTTCGCTCAAAGAAGTCTTCGAGACCTGCGAGACTCACATCGTCCCCTTCCACAATCCCATCCAGAACGAGGATTTTGAGAGCACCGTCTACGTCGCTCGGAAGGAAAAATAAGAGCAGAAATCGATGAGGCTCCCTCAGTCAGATCAAGCATTTATCGATATCGGTAAATTGCGCGATTATTGCTTGGATCAGGAACATCCACGCGGAAAGCACAAGGCGAAGGTTTTTCAGACTGCCCTGGGAATCTACCGAGAAGACTCACAGATTTTGGAGAATCTGATTTTGGCGGCAGTGGTTTCAGTTGATTGCGAGTTGGGTATCTCAGATCAATATGGCGTGAGGTATTCTACGGATTTAGATCTGACTCATCAAGCGTGGTCAGCAAGGGTGAGGGTAGCTTGGATCATCAAAGCTGCTGAAGATTTCCCGAGATTGACGACTTGTTACATTTTGTAGATAATAGACCAATGAAAGATGCCTTCTCCCTATTAGACGCGGTAGCAGTAACGATAGATTTACCCGAGCACGGTTTGGTGGTCGGGCAAGTGGGGACCATCGTGGAAGTGTTGGATACCGATGTTTTTGAAGTCGAATTTTCCGATGATTCAGGGAAAACTTACGCAACCGTAGCGCTCCCAGCGGATTCTCTGATCGTCCTACATTACGAGCCTGTTGCGGCATAGCACCACCTCCTCCGCCCCGGCAGCGTCTCCGCCCTCTGGTCAGAGGTCGGAAGTCAGAGGTCAGAGGTCAGAGGTCAGAGGTCAGAGGTCAGAGGTCAGAGGTCAGAGGTCAGAGGTCAGAGGTCAGAGGTC
>JALZWA010000259.1 GCA_023299815.1 Akkermansiaceae bacterium | reverse complement strand
CTTGCTCGAAGGTTGCTTCTTGGGAGGCAGTCGGCGCGTTGATGAAGTTAAACTGAATGTCGAAGCCCACGGTCATTGCTGAAGCGGAGCTCAGCAGGGAGAGTGAGAGGAGGGAGAGTCGAGTGATCATAATGATGACGAAAATTTTCTCATTCTCTGAAGAATAACGGGTTGAGGCTGAAAAGCAAGGAGTCTAACAGTTTTTCGGTAAATCTAAGTGGGCTCCTCTAAGTGGGCTCCTACTTCGGAAAAAATGGTGGCGCGGAAAGCCGGACGCTCTTCTTTTTTGACAGGGTCCGGCTGCCTCCCCATGGTGGGAGGAGGTGAAAGAAGAGAGTGATTCAAATGAGCCCTTCCAGCGTGATGGCGGGACCTATTCGTTTTTGGGAAACCCCAAGCCGAAGTTTGTCGTCTTTCTCGGGATCTGGATTTACTACGGAGTGTCGGCCTTGGCTGCGCTCTTTGTCATTAAGGAAATGATCGCTTATTCTTTCGAATCGAGGCTCTCGTTTTCTTTTGATGACAAGGTGTCGTTCCTTTTTATGACGGTCATTGCCTCACCCTCCTTGATCGCGGTCTTTCAGGTCACGAAGGATTTTTTAAAAGGAGGTTCTAAGGACGAGTCCGGCCGTCGGCCTTGATCTTGGCGAGCTCGGCGGTGAGGCGGGCGAGGATCTTGGGGTGGTCTTTGGCGACGTTCGTCTTTTCACCGGGGTCCTTGGAGAGGTCGTAGAGCTGATGGATGGGGACGTCGTTGAACATGAGTTTTTTCTTAACGGTCGTATTGAAAGCTTTCCGTTTGCTATGCTCGGTGAGCTTCCATTTTCCCGAGCGGAGGCCGAGCGCGCCTCGGTTGCCATTGTCTTGCGAGACGATGTTGCTGCGGCCTTTGGCGCCTTCTTTTCCAAGAAGTGAATCGATGATGTCGATGCTATCGAGGCAGGAATCCTCTGGGAGAGGAGTGCCGGTGAGGCTGGCGAGGCTGGCGGCGAGGTCGATCGAGCAGACGATGTGATCCGAGGTGCCGGCGGGGATGGTGCCGGGCCAAGAGGTGATGAAGGGGGTGCGGGTTCCGCCCTCGTAGACGGAGTATTTTCCTCCTTTAAAAGGTCCGGCAGCCTTGTGGTTACCGAGTTTTTCGAGCGCGTCATCTTGATAGCCATCATCCATGACGGGGCCATTGTCTGAGCAAAGGACGATGAGGGTGTTCTCGGTGAGCTTGAGGCGGTCGAGGGTTTTCATGATCTCGCCGACGGTCCAGTCGAGCTGGACGATGGAGTCCGTGCGGAAGCCGTGCGGGGTGACGCCTTGGAAGCGCTCATGGGGGATGCGGGGGACGTGGAGGTCGTGGGAGGCGTAGAAGAGGAAGAAGGGTTTGTCCTTGTTCGTCTCGATGAATTCGTTCGACTTCTCGACCCACTTGTCGGCGAGGTCTTCATCGCGGAAGCGCGCGTCGTGTCCGCCGGTGTAAAAGCCGATGCGGGAGATGCCATTGTGAATGGTTCCGTTGTGCCCGTGGGACCAATCCATCTTGAGGGTGTCGCGGTGACTTTTTCCGGTGGGGTGATCAGGGGAGGGTCTTTTGTTTCCCACCCAGAGAGGGTCGGAGGGATCGAGGTTGAGGACGCGGGAGTCGGTGAGGTAGACCTGCGGGACGCGGTCGTTTGTGGTGGGGAGAAGGAAGTGGTGGTGGAAACCAATTTCTTGGGGGCCGGGGTTGATGCGGCCATTCCAGTCTGGACCTTGGCCTTTTTTTCCAAGGCCGAGGTGCCACTTGCCGATGACTCCGGTCTGGTAGCCCGCCTTTTGCATGATGTCGGGCAGGGTGAAGGTGTCGGCATCAATGATGAGGTGACCATTTGGTGGAGCAATCCCGGTGCCTGACTTACGGAAGGGGTAGGACCCGGTGAGAAGAGAAAAGCGGGACGGGGTGCAGGTCGAGGCAGAGCAGTAGCCGCTGGTGAAGCGCTGGCCACTCGCTGCAAGTTTGTCGATGTGGGGGGTCTTGAAGGTGGTGGCTCCGTAGCAGGAGAGATCGCCGTAGCCGAGGTCATCAGCCATGATGACGATGACGTTGGGCTTTTCAGCGGCGAGGCTGAGCTGGGCGAGGCCGAGGAGGAGGGTGGTGAAGAGCTTCATGTGATCTGGATGGGGTGTGGAGAGTGATACGAGCGGGGGAGGGCTTTGTTATCAGGAGAGTGGGCCCTTGATTTCATTGATCAGGGCATACATGTGGGCATCGGTGGAATTGGTTCATCACTTTTCACGATTTTTGAATCCGACGGAGGGGTCGAGCACTTTACCGAGCTTGGCTGGGCCGTGTGCTTCTTTACCGAGGGCGATGAGCTTGGCTAAAATATAGGGCTGATTTTTGGCGAGGTCATTTTTTCCTCAAGGTCTTTACTGAGGCGGTAGAGCTCGAAGGAGGCTCCTTTGTGAGGGGAAATGGCTTTTCAGGTCCCTTGGCAAGGTGCGATGCTGGAATGACGGGCTGCGAACTGCTCGACCGGTCCATCACGCAAGAATACGATGCGGGAGGGCTTACCACGCTGACGAACGACCGAAAAATGGCGAAGCTAGAGGGTGCGGAGAAGCATTAGGCCCGCTAGATGATCGGCTGAGGAACGGAGGTGACTTGATCGCTGGGTGCCAAATATGCGCCTTTTTTAAGAGGTGAACAGTGGTGTGAATCATTTATAGAACAACGATCTTAGAGGGTTCATCTTAAATTATGCCGGCGTATTTTTTCGTATTTTTTTCCTAAAATCTCTAAAAGAATAGCAGACCTATTTCGTGCCTCTTAAAATACCTACGCTGAGTCCACTCCAGCTTGTAAGTCCCTCGCGGTCCACAGAATTCCCTTCAGCTCAGAAAGTGGGCCTCGCGGCTTCCGGGCTCCAGTTGCTCGTTTCGGACCAAAGTAGTCTCTGCTTCCTTCGAAGACTTCATCTACGAACTCCTCACTTCCGATCACTGCTCCGTCCGTGAAGTGACGCACCCTCGCACTAATCACCTTGGCGATTGAAAGCGCGTGAGGAGAATCTGATTTCTGAAGCTGAGCCAGCTCCGCTTCGGTCTTCTTTCGCGACATCCCCCTTCGCTTTCGCGTCTTTGATGAAGGGTCATCATCTTGGCGTGTCGGCCCCTGCTCATAGACCTCGTGAGCGCCCCTCAGGAGAATGGCTCGATATTCTTTCCCAAGCCCGCCTTGCCCCCACTGCCGAACAGCTTTGCTAAAATCAAACAGGCCTGCCTCTTGATCCTTCTCTCCCTTTGCCTGAGCATCTCTCAAATCATTCGCGGTCAGCGCTCGCACTAATCCCACACGAGCTTTCTTTCCTCCGCTCACCGCCTCACCATAGCTACTCCAAGGGTAATCCGCTGGGTCATCTACCATTCCCGCCCTTACCGGATTCAGATCAATATAAGCCGCCATCACTCGGCAAGCGAAGCCATCTTCCACGATCACGCTTCGATACCGATTCTCCCACAGCCCACCCTTGCGTCCGTTGTGCCGATTATACCAAGAGGTAAATCGTTGCAGTAGCCCCTTCATGAATTCAGAAAGCGAGTGCAGCCGGTTCAAATGCTTCGACCTCAGCTTCTCATATCGATCCACCGCGCGCTCACAAGCCTTCCGTGAAATCTTCCCCTCTGCCAAGCTGCGCTGCGCCTCCTCAGCAGAAATCCTATCTCTATCCAACTCTTCCCGAGCCTGCTTCACAAAAGCCTTGGAATACAAATGATCCAGATGCTCCGTAAGCTCCTGGTCTGATAAACCACCTTCAGGGAGAGGCGGAACCTCCAGAAGAATATGGAAGTGGTTTGTCATGAAGCAGTAGGAGAGCACCCGACACCCCGTGAAATTCTCCATCACCCGCATCAACATCCGAAAGTGATTCTTCTCATCAGCCTCAAGAATAAAACGACGATCTACCACGCGTGAAACAACGTGGTAAATCACGGGTTTCGTCTGACTGTCCTTCCAAGGAGCCAACCATCTCGGTTTTCGCATAGCAGATCCTTAGCAACACAAATCCACAGCGGCCAGCGTAATTACTTAAAAGGTCTGGCCCCATAACACAGGCCCCATAACACAGGCCCCATAACACAGGCCCCATAACACATATGCAGACGTCCTTGGTT
>JALZWA010000258.1 GCA_023299815.1 Akkermansiaceae bacterium | reverse complement strand
CCCTTTATGCTCGATCGTGAGGTAGGAAATGCAGCGCTTGGCCTCCATCTTGCGAGGTCCTGTGATCGCTTGGGTGGGGCAGGCCTGGACGCAGGCGGTGCACTTTCCACAATGATCGGGCGAGGGTTCATCGGGCTCAAGCTCTAGCGTGGTGAGGAGTTCGCAGAGGAAGAACCAGGTGCCGAGTTTCTTGTGAATCTGGACGGTCGATTTCCCATTCCAGCCGAGTCCAGAGGAGGAGGCGAAGTCCCGCTCGAGCACCGGTCCGGTATCTACATAGAAGCGCTGCGAGCCGCCCATGTCGCTCAGGGTGCTATCGAAGTCCTTCAGCTTTTCATCGATGATGTCGTGGTAGTCGTCATTCCAAGAATACTTGGCGATTTTGTAGCCGACATCAGGATGCTCCTTCGCGGGGAGGTAGTTGAGGGCGAGTGAAATGACGCTGCGGCAGCCGGGAAGCACCTCGCGGGGGTCGCAGCGGCGCTCAAGATTGCGCTCCATCCAGCCCATGTCACCGGCATTTCCTTCCTCGACCCATTTTAAATAATCATCGGCATGCGCGGCGCGTCCGGCCTGAGAGATGCGGCAGTCATCGAAGCCGAGCTGGCGTGCGATGAACTGAACATTCGACTTAATGATTGCGGGATCCATCGCTCACTGGGTGCCGTAGTGGTAGCGGGCGGACTCGATGATGCCATTGCAGATCTCATCGAAGCAGAGTTGGTCGGTCTCGATCTGAAGGTGCGCCGCGTCTTGATAGAAGGGTGTGCGCTCTTCCATGAGACGAGTGATTGTGCCTTCCGGATCATCGCCGTTGAGCAGTGGGCGGTTACTGTTGCGTGAGGTGCGCTCGAGAATTTCTTGAGGGCTTGCTGCGAGCCAGACCACGTAGCCGAGCTTATGGAGAATTTTACGATTCCTCTCGGAGACGATGATGCCACCTCCGGTGGAAATGATGTTGCCTTCTTTCTCGGCGAGTTCCTCTAGAATCTCGGTCTCGATGACGCGAAAAGCAGCTTCGCCTTCTTCTTCAAAAATTTGAGGAATCGGTTTCCCGGCCTTTTTGACGATCGATTGATCGGTGTCGACGAGCGGGTAGTTGAGCATCTTGGAAAGCTCGCGACCGATGGTGGACTTCCCAGTCCCCATAAATCCGATCAGCACGATATTCCCCTTCACACTTGGATCATAACGGATTGAAAGGGAGAGACCAATCTAAAGTCAGCTTGCCACTCGATGGGGAGCTTCGGATAAGAATCTGAACAACCACGAAACTTACGAAATTAACGAAATTTTTAAGAATCCGGCCATGGGTAGGTTTCGTCTTTTTCGTAAGTTTCGAGGTTGGATCAACTCTATAAGTCAGCTGGCCTGCTTCTTCGGCTGAAAGGGCTCGGTGAAGGCGGTCTCGAATTCGTAGATGTTCGAGAAGTCATCGATGGTGTCCGAGTCCTGTTTTCCGAAGACGCCGTTCTCGATGAAGAGGAAGACGATTTGGCCGATGTGCTCACACTCGGTGAGGCCCCAGTCTTGGAGAAGGGTGGCCGCCATTGGGCCATATTCCTTGAGGGTATAGTCGCGGAAGCCGTGCAGGAGCTCAGGTCCGGTAACGTGACGCTTCTCGCCGCCGTCTGCCTCCGCGAGTCGATCTACGGTGAAGTCTAGTGCTTCGCGGACGAGGAAATATGCTCCCGGCTCGAAGCGAGATTCCATCTGGATGATCTCGGCGATGGCATTCTCAAGCTGGATCGGCTGCATGGCGTGAAGTTAAAAGTGTTCAGTTTGAAGTTTCAAGTTTGCACGCTGGAAAAATGAAAGGGGCAAGAAAAACGCAGCGGTCTTGCGACAGCTGCGTTGGGAAAGTTTCTAGCTGAATACTTGAAACTGAGAACTTCAAACTCCGACTTACATCGGGAGTTCGATGAAGCCTTCCAGCTTCCGAATCCGGGTTGGGTGGCGCATCTTACGAAGCGCCTTGGCTTCGATCTGACGAATCCGCTCACGAGTGACCTGGAACTGGCGGCCGACCTCTTCAAGAGTGCGGCTGTAGCCATCCTTCAGGCCGAAGCGCTGCTCTAGGACCTCGCGCTCACGCTCGGTGAGGGTGTCGAGGACTTCGATGATCTTATCCTTGAGCATGGCGAAGCCGGCTTCTTCCATGGGGTTCTCGGCGGCTTTGTCCTCGATGAAGTCACCGAAGGAGGTGTCATCAGAATCACCGACGGGCGCCTGGAGGGAGATCGGCTGCTGAGCCATCTTGAGGACGGCGCGGACCCGCTCGACGGGGAGGTGAATCTCCTCGGCGATTTCGTCTGGGGTCGGTTCGCGACCGTATTCCTGGACGAGCTGCTTCTGCACGCGCATGAGCTTGTTGATGGTCTCGATCATGTGGACCGGAATACGAATGGTCCGAGCCTGGTCCGCGATGGAGCGGGTGATGGCTTGGCGAATCCACCAAGTCGCGTAGGTTGAGAATTTGTAGCCGCGGCGGTATTCGAATTTCTCAACGGCCTTCATGAGTCCCATGTTTCCTTCCTGAATGAGGTCGAGGAAGGAGAGTCCACGGTTGGTGTATTTCTTGGCGATGGAAATGACGAGACGGAGGTTGGCCTCCACCATTTCATCCTTCGCCTTGCGGGCCTTGGCGATCCAGATGTGGAGATCTTTGTTCCGCGCTTCGAAGCTCTCGGTGTCGTGCCATGCTTCGAGCTGAAGTTCCTTGATCGCGGTCTCGGATTCTTCGTTCTTCTTGCGGCTATATTTCCAGATCTTCTCTTGGTAGTCGTCTACCACGTCGCAGAAATCTTCGATGACCTTTTGCTTGAAGAAGTATTTACCGTAGAGCTTGGCGATGGCCTCGAGGTTCTTCTCAAGAGTGGTCTCGAGCTTCTTCTTACCGCGGACGGTTTTGGCAGAGAGTTTCTTGCAAATCTGAGTGGTCTCCTCGTGAAGGACGCGGACTGAATCACAGAGCTTCGGGAGGGCCTTCATGTAGCGCTCACGGGACTCGATCTTCTTATCAAGGATGACGCGGTCGAAGCGCTCCTTACCACGCATGAGCTTGTCGGCGAGGGCGAGGTAGCCATTTGCGGTGAAGCCGAAGAGGTGGAGGAATTTCTGGACCTCGATCTCGGCGTCCTCGATGCGCTTGGAAATTTCTACTTCCTGCTCACGGGTGAGGAGAGGGACTTGGCCCATCTGCTTGAGATACATGCGGACAGGGTCATCGAGGATGTCGAGCTTCTGGTCCTTGGTTTCCTCTTCGCCATCGAGATCACCTTTTTTCTTATCTTTGTAGCGGTCGACCTCGGAGGCGTCGATGATGTCGAACTCCATCTGGCGGAGGCGGTCGAGGATCGCGTCGACATCGGCAGGGTTGACGATGTTGTTCGGGAGGATCTCGTGAATGTCATCGTAGGTCAGGTAGTCCTGTTCCTTGGCGAGCTTGATGAGTTCACGAATCTTTTCCTGAATTTCAGGGGTGTCGATGCGGTTTTTGTATTTCTTGCCATCGATGGTGACGGAGCCATCAGTCCCTTCCTTTATCTCGGACTTGGCTGGTTCTTCAGTCTTAGAAGCAGCTTTCTTGGCCGCCTTTTTTGGGGTCGCTTTCTTAGCGGGGGCTTTTTTAGCAGGAGCAGCTTTCTTGGCCGCTTTTTTGACGGGAGCTTTCTTAGCCGCTTTTTTGACAGCCTTCTTTGCTGCTTTCTTGGCGGGGGCCTTTTTCTTAGGAGCTGCTTTTTTGACTGCGGTTTTCTTTTTCGCCATGATGAAAAATGTGTGATGAAAGTGTGGGCACACCTCACCTATTATAGTGGGGCAACGGAAATTGCCAGAGGGCGTATCCTCATGATGATCGAATAAGGGTCAAGTATTTTCCTAAGCGATTCGTCAGCGAATGAAGCGAGAATCAAGGTTACTCAAGAATTCCTGCATTTCTTTAATCTCCTGAAGCAGGCTCATAATCTGGTCGTGAGGGAGGTTGGGATCCCCGATCTGGGCGCGAAGTGAGGCTTCTTTCTTCTGAAAATAACTGGAAAGAAGGAGATTTGTGGTCTCTGAGGAGGCCTTTTTGAGGTCGGAGGGGAGATCTTGGCTAAAAGCTTGTTGCTCTAATGCAAGGCGATCTTCTTCTGGCAGGGTGGTGAGGAAGGCTTGGCGGGCAGAGGCGCTGTCTGCCCCGGGGCGGCGAGAGAGGATTGTTCTCAAAAGGAGACCTCCTGCGGTTTCTTCGAGCGCTTCGTGGAGAGATTCGAGCTGTTCATTGAGCTCGTCTGCAATCGAGCGTGAGGCGAGGGCGAGGTGACAGAGGTAGGCGATGGTGGGGTCTATCGGCGAGGGTTGGATGGAGGCCTCCTGAGGTTGGTTGTCGGCCCGGCGCTTGCGGTCGCCATATTTTGGCTTGTTGCGGGAGGCGATGACGATTTTTCGGAAGTCATCGGATCCAAGGCGCATGCGGGTGGCGAGGGACTGGATGGTGGCATCTCGCACGAGGTCATCGCTGATGACGCCTACGAGATCGGCGAGGCTCTGGAGGAAGTTGGCGCGGTCATTCGGGGACGAGAGGTCCTTGGTGGGGAGCTCTTTATCTAGCTTCGCCTCGAAGAAGTCGCGCGCGCCGTCGAGCAGCTCTTGGAACTTCTCGGGGCCGTGATTTTTTAAGAAGGTGTCAGGGTCATCGCCCTCGGGGAGGTGGACGAGCTTGACGGGGAGTCCGGCGGCGGCGAGTTGGACGAAAGCTTTATCAGCGGCGGTGAGGCCGGCGCTATCGCCATCATAACAGAGAATGATGTGATCAGTGTAGCGCTTGAGGAGTTTTGCGTGTTGATCGGTGAAGGCGGTGCCGAGCGGTGCCACTGCATTTTCAAAACCTGCTTCGTGGAGGGCGATGGCATCGAGCTGGCCCTCGCAGATGAGGGCGAATTTCTCCTTTCCCATCGGCTTGATGGCTTTATCGAGTCCGAAAAGGAGTCCTGATTTGTTGAAGAGAACTGTCTCGTTCGTGTTGATGTATTTTCCCCGCTTGTCGTCAGCGCGGAGAACCCGGCCGCTGAAGCCCACGACATCGCCAAAGTGGTTCAGAATGGGGAACATGAGCTGATCGTAGAACTTCGTGTAGAGGCCGGAGCGCGGATTGTGCTGATCTCGCATTCCGCCGAGACCGGCATTGATGATCTCGCGGCCATTGAAGCCTTTTTCCTTCACCATCGCGAGGTAGTCACGGGAGTTCTTGGGCGCCCAGCCGATGAGCCATTTCTCGGCGGTCTCCTTCGTGAAGCCGCGCGATTTCATGTAGTCCCGCGCATGCTGGGCGTCGGGGGATTTGAGGAGGAGGTCGTGATAGTAGCGCGCGGTGATGTTATTGAGCTCCTTGTAGCGGGAAGCCTTGCGGCGCTTGCGATCTGCCTCGGGATTGTATTCTTCCTCGATGATGTTGACCCCCGCCTTCTGGGCTAACTTTTTGACGGCGTCGACGAAGGGGATATTTTCATACTTCATCACGAAGCCCAGGGCGCTCCCTGATTCGCCGCAGCCGAAGCATTTAAAGTTCTGCCACTGGGGATTGACGTTGAAGGAGGGCGTCTTTTCGTTGTGGAAAGGGCAGTTTGCCTTGAAGACCGAGCCCGCGCGCTTGAGCGGGAAGTAGGAGCTTACGACGTCGACAATATCTGTCGCGGCAAGCACCTGTTCGATCGTTTCTTCCGGTATCCGTCCCACAGGCGGGATTGAAGTCGAAAAAGGCGAAGATAAA
>JALZWA010000257.1 GCA_023299815.1 Akkermansiaceae bacterium | reverse complement strand
AGGGTGGCGGAATTCGCGTAGCCGATGGCGAAGTGCTCTTTGCCATCCCAGAGGAGGAAGGAGCGAGGACGGTTGTCGCCTTTTGAGAGGCCGGAGATGGTTTTGGAATTCCAGACGAGTCGGGGTCCGGCTTGGAGGAGATTTTTTGTGCTGGGCTTGGAAGCGAGGTAGGACTCGCGGGAGATGAGTCGTTCGTCGCCGCCGATGAAGAAGCCGGAGCCGAGCGAGGAGGCGCGGTTGGTTCGACCTGTGCGCTGGCCATTTGAAATGACGAGTCCAAGGGGCTTGCCCTCGGGGGTGAAAAATCCGGCATTGATCGCGGCGAGTGAGCCGGAACCGGCTTGCTGGGCCGTCTTCCATTTCGTGCCGAGGCCGTTCTGGTCGGCGACGGATAGGGTGAAGTCGCGGCGGTCAAAGGTGACGATGGTCAGGGTGATCCCAGCGGCATTGACGGTCGTGTTTTTAAGACTGTGGCGGGGGGCTGGAGGAGCTGGAGCAGGCGAGGCGATTTCTGGAGCTTGGGGCGCGGCGACAACTTTTGGAGTGACGATTTTCGGAGCTGGCGGAGCGGGCAGACGTGGAGCTGGAATGACTGGTTCTAGAATCTGAGGGGCTGAACTTGAAAGAGAAGGCTCCACTGAAGGACGGGGGGCACAGCTCACTAAGATGATCCCGAAGAGGGTCAGGGGGATGGCAAATCCGGAGGTCATGCTCCTAGCAAACTCCACCCTCGCTACGATGCAAGGCCTACTTCATCGCCGTTCCCAGAAGTGTCTGGAAATGGGGAGCCTCTGACTCGCGATCCACCACGACGGTTTCGGGGTTTTGGAATCCCGCATTTGAGATCATTCTTACCATTTCGACTTCCGAAAATCCGAGCCACGTGTCGAAGTAGAGCTCACGTGCCTTTTCAAAAGTGTGCTGAAGCAGGTCGAGAATGATGAGCCGCCCGCCGGGTTTGAGGATGCGGTAGGCTTCCGCAATTGCCTTCTCGGGATGGTCGGCATGGTGGAGAGCTTGGGAGAAAATGGCGAGGTCCACCGAGGAGTCATCGATGGGGGGAGCTTCGATGTCGCCCAAACGATATTCGAGATTTGGTAGCTTGTTGTCTTTCGCTAGTTTTTGTCCAAAGGCGACCATCTTTTCTGAGTTGTCGATCGCAATGACCTTCTTCGCTCGTTGTGCCAGAAGTTGGGAAAGGGTGCCTTCCCCAGCTCCGAGATCGGCCACGGTATCGTAGTTCAGGATCTTGAGCATCGCTTCCGCGAGAGATTTCCAAGAACGGCCTGGAACATATTCGCGGCCGAATTTTCCAGCGAGTTGATCAAAGTAGGCCCGCACGTGGTCCTTCCGCTTCAGAAGAATATGCTTCAGGGAGGCGAAGTCTTGCTGAAGTTCGGGTAGCTCTTTCCCCGCTTCCTGAGCTACCTTTTCGAGCTGCTTCGGAAGCTGCGCTGAATAGATGTTATTTTTCCCTGAGCGCTGATCATCCACGAGACCTTCTTTCTTGAGCTGCGAGAGCTGGGTCGAGATTCGTGACTGCCCCATTCCTAGAATCTGCTGTAGTTCAGCTACCGAAAGTGACTCGTTCACTAAGAGAAGGAGAATCCTCAAACGAGTAGGATCGGCGAGGAGTTTTAGGGAATTCAGGATTGACGGCATCGGCTGGGAGGAATAAAGACGCATCAACAAATCACGATTTGTAGATACCAAAAAGAAAAAACTATGAGTAAGACTTTCATTTTCTCTTCAGAATCAGTCGGCGAAGGCCATCCTGATAAAGTCTCGGACACCATTTCCGATGCTATTCTCGACGCCTGTTTGGCGATCGATAAGAACAGCCGCGTCGCTTGCGAGACCTTCGTTAAGTCGAATCAGGTCGTTGTTGGTGGTGAGATCAGCATTCCCAAGATTGGCGCTAAGCCCATCGGTGAAGCGATCAACATCGAGAAAGTGATCCGCGAAGCAATCCGCGGCATCGGCTACACAAACGATGACGACGTCTTCCACGCTGATACCGTTTTCATCTCTAACTTCCTGACCTCTCAGTCCGCTGACATCGCTCAAGGAGTCGATGCGGCCAAGGCCAAGGGTAAGAAAACCGAAGAGCAGGGTGCTGGTGACCAAGGCATCATGTTTGGTTACGCTTGTGATGAGACTCCTGAACTCATGCCTGCGCCCATCATGTTTGCACACCGCCTCGGTCGTAAGCTTACTGAAGTCCGCAAGGCTGGTCGTCTAGCCAAGTGGCTCCGACCAGATGCTAAGTCTCAGGTCGCTGTCGAATATGTCGATGGTAAGCCTGTCCGCATCGTGAACGTCGTCATCTCCACTCAGCACGCTGCTGGTGTTGATCACAAGACGATCGAGAAATTCTGCATTGAGAAAGTGATCAAGAAGGTCCTCCCGAAAAAGCTTCTCACAAAGGACACTGAGTATCTCATCAACCCGACTGGTCAGTTCGTCATCGGTGGTCCTCAGGGAGATACTGGTCTCACTGGACGTAAGATTATCGTCGATACCTACGGTGGCACAGGCCGTCACGGTGGTGGTGCTTTTTCTGGAAAAGATCCTTCAAAGGTCGACCGCTCCGCAGCCTACATGGGCCGCTGGGTTGCCAAGACCGTCGTTGCAGCTGGACTTGCTTCCAAGTGCGAGATTCAGTTCGCCTACGCGATCGGTCACCCTAAGCCGCTCAGTGTCCATATCGACACCTTCGGCACCGGAGATGATGCTAAGATCCTCAAGGCTGTTCTCGCGGTCTTCTGCTTCAAGCCTGCTGACATTGTGAAGCAGCTTGGGCTTCTTAAGCCTATCTACTCTGCTTCCACGAACTACGGTCACTTCGGAAAAGAAGATGCCGATCTTCCATGGGAAAAACTCAATAAAGTCGCGGCTCTCAAGAAGGCCGTGAAATAGAGTTTGAAGTTCGAAGTGTTCAGTTTGAAGTCATGCCATACCAGTCCTTTGAAGAGCTCGAAGTATGGAAGCGTGCCTGCCGTCAATCGGTGAATATTTATAAGCTCGTGAAGTTGTCGAAAGACTACGGGCTTAAGTCTCAAATTGAACGCTCCGGTGTTTCTGTTCCCTCAAACATTGCAGAAGGCTGCGAGCGCGATTCGACTGGTGACTACATTCGCTTTCTAAGAATCGCAAAAGGATCAAATGCCGAACTTCGAACCCAACTCTATCTAGCCCAAGAGCTCAGTATCGCCGACGCGAGTCAGATTAAACCACTCATCTCCGAAAATAAGGAGATTTCAGCAATGCTCCAAGGCCTCATCCGCTCTCTGGACAAAACTTCAAACTGAACACTTCGAACTTCAAACTCCGAAGTCGTTCGCTCACAAAACTTACAAAAATAAAATTATGTCAGATTACAAAATTAAAGATATCGGCCTTGCCGCCTTCGGTCGCAAGGAACTCGATGTAGCCGAGCACGAAATGCCCGGCCTCATGGCCACTCGCGAGAAGTATGGCCCCGCCAAGCCTCTCGATGGCGTCCGTGTCATGGGCTCGCTCCATATGACCATCCAGACTGCTGTCCTCATGGAGACTCTCCGTGCTGTCGGCGCTGATGTTCGCTGGTGCTCCTGCAACATCTTCTCCACCCAGGATCACGCCGCTGCCGCGATGGCCGAGGCTGGCTACCCTGTCTTTGCATGGAAGGGTGAGACCCTCGAAGAATACTGGTGGTGCACTTGGCAGGCGCTTCGCTTCCCAAATCCTGCCGGCGGAAATCCTCTCGGTCCCCAGATGATCGTAGACGATGGCGGCGACGCGACCCTCCTTATCCACAAGGGCTACGAGCTCGAAGACGGATCCGATTGGGTTAACGAGCCAGCTGCTTCTACTGAAGAAGCAGTGATCAAAGGTCTCCTCAAAGAGATCCACGCTGAGTTCCCAGGCATCTTCCACGAGTGGGTTCCTGAGCTTAAGGGTGTTTCCGA
>JALZWA010000256.1 GCA_023299815.1 Akkermansiaceae bacterium | reverse complement strand
GCCGTTTAGAGGCCGAGAGCCTTCTCTAGATCTAGCCGAGCGGGGGCGCCACGGCGCAGCGCTTCTTGATAGTGGATGCGAGCAGTTTTGATTTTTCCGGATCGGGAGGAGAGGTAGGCGAGGTTGAAATGAGGCTCCCAGATATTGGGGTCGAGCTTGATGGCCTGCTTGAAGTGGAATTCTGCCTCGGTGAAATTTCCCTGCTTACCTGTGATGTTTCCGAGAAGGATATGAGCTTGTGCATTGTCAGGGTCCAGTGAGAGCGAAAGATTCAATTCTCGCTCGGCCTCGGGGAAGAGCTTGCTGCGGTAATGAGCGTCACCGAGCATGAGGTGGGCGAGGGGGATTTTACGATCTCCTGCGTAGAGAATAGCTTGCTCGAACTGCTTTGCGGCTTCGAGATCCTCGCCTTGGCGGAGTTGGACGATGCCGAGGTTGATCATGGCGTCCCAGGCTGCTGGGTCTTCCTCGATGATCATTTCTAGTATGCCGCGGGATGCTTCGAGGTCGTCTTTTTTATAGAGCTTAGTGGCGACCTTATAGAGATCGTTTTTGGTGCTGCTGAGTTCGCGGGCGGCACGGAGTCGCTCTTGGGAAGATGTCTTGTAGCGGTTCTGGATGGTGAAATCGATGACGGCTTCCTCTGCTTCGGTGATCTCTGGGACGTATGAATTGTCAAATTGGGCGAGGGCTTGTTTCCAGTCTGGGTCGTCCTCACCCATGCGCTTGGCTTGGGCGATGAGGAGTTGGGATTTCTTCTTTTCGGCCTCGATGACGTTGCGTTGTTTTTTTGCGGTTTCGCGGAGGTTGGCGAGTTCTTCCTTGGCGAGCTCGCTCATGTCACCGGAGTCGACGCGTGCTATGAGATCAGCTTCAGCTTGCTTGAGGCGGTTCTCGAGATCGCGAATGCGGAGATTTTTCTGGGCATTTTCTTTCTGAGATTCACGGATCTTGGCCTTGGCTACGGTGAGGCCGCGCTGGGCGAGGAGGATGTCATCTTTGGAGGTGTTGGCGTTATTCATGGCAGCCTCCATGCGGCGCTTGGCGTCATTGAGTTCCTTGCTGAGGGAGACGTTCTGGGTAATGAGCTTCTGGACGCGATCGGCAGCATTCATTTTCAGAAGATTGGCCATTTGTTCCTTCTCTTTGAGGAGGTCATCGCGCTCGATCTGGAGCTCTTCGATGAGGGAAAGGGATTGCTGGACTTGGCGCTCGAGGCCGCGTCTGCTCTCTCGCTCTTTTGCGAGAGCTCCTTCCATTTTTTTCATCTCACGGCGGAGTTGGTCAATCTGATCCTGTTGTCCCTTGACGACGCGGCCACTGACCTTGCGCTGCTCTTCGATGGTGGCGGTGAGTTCTTTAATTTGACGCTGGCTCTGGGCGAGGGCTTTCTGGGTGAAGTCGCGCTGCTGCTGAGTTTTGCGGAGGTCGGCCTTGGCTTTGCCGAGAGCGAGGGACATGACATCGCGCTCGCGGCGGAGGTCTAGGATTTGTTCGTTGAGGGCTTCGAGCTCCGAGCGGAGTGGGGCGGAGGCCATTTGGTTGCGAGTGTCTTCCAGTTCTTTGAGGGCTTGGCGGAGCTTGGCGGCATTGGCGTCCTTTTCGTTGGTGGCGGTGGCGAGCTGTTTCTTGAGTTGGTCGATCTCCCCTTGGACTTGGCCCATTTTTTCAACCCGTTGGTTGTCAGCGCTGCGATCGACAGGGGTGATGAGTCTTTTTCCGGAACCTTCGCCCTCGATGAAGGGGCTACTCTTTTCTTTTGAGTTTTGTTGCTGAGCTTCGGCTTTTTCGTAGATCTTTTCCATCGTGCCCCGGGTGAGATCTTGACGCATTTTGACGAGCTCGGATTCATAGGTTGCGTGATTGATGGCGAGGGTGTCGTAGATCGCTTTAGCCTGTTGCAACTTGGTGTAGGCATCGAGATACTTCTCTTTTGTAATGAGGTTATCGGCATCGCGTGAGATGACCCAGCCATTGTAATAGAGGTCCTCTGGGTCGAGCTGGGCAAGCTGCTCGGGAGTCTGCGCGCCAAGAGGGGACAGGGAGATGAGGCTCAGCAAAAAGAGAGCCGCGAAATGACGTAGGTGTGTCATGGGGCGGGGAGGCTAGCAAAGAGAGGTGCTCTCGGAAAGAGAGGAATTATATCTGCTTGCGGTCGAGGGTGGCAGGTCTGCGCGGGTCCGAGGCTTGTAGGTGAGCAAGGGCGATGGCGAGTGCGTCTGCGGCATCTGAGGGTGGGGTTTCGGCGAGTCCTAGGAGGGCGCGGATCATGAAGGCGACTTGGGCTTTGTCAGCCTTTCCTTTTCCCACGACGGCCTGTTTGACTTTGGTCGGGGCGTATTCGTAGATGGGGAGGCTGAATCCGGCGGCGGCGATGAGGGTGGCGGCGCGAGCTGCTCCCATGGTGATGGCCGTTTTGTGAGACTGGACGTAGATGATGCCTTCTACCGCGACTTCGTCAGGCTCCCACTTTGTGATGAGATTCTTGATGTGTGTGTAGATGGCATCGAGCGCCTTGGATTGGGGCACTTTTTGTGGGATGGAAATCGTGCCGTAATCGAGCGCCTTCGCGGTGGCATGATCGCCCTCGATAATGGCAAAGCCGGTGTTTCGGATGGCGGGGTCGATGCCGAGGGTGCGCATGGCAGGGTGGGGCTAGCGACGACGTCTTTTTCCGCCGCCACGCTTGGGCTTCTTGAAAGATTTGATGGGCTCGGTGTCGAGGAGAGCGGTGTAGCTGTAGTCGAATCCTTCGAGGCGACCACGCTTGATTTTTTTATCAAGGAAGCGCTCGACGGCTTCGGCATATTCCAGCTCATCAGCGGTGAGGAGGGTGAAGGCATCGCCTTCTTTTTCAGCGCGTCCGGTCCGGCCGATGCGGTGGACGTAATCTTCAGCGTTCTCGGGGACGCGGTAGTTGATGACGTGAGTGACGTCTGAAATATCGATTCCACGAGCTGCGACATCGGTCGCGACGAGGATGTTGTAGCGACCTTCTTTGAAGCCTTTGAGAGCTTTCATGCGGTCGCCTTGATTAATGTCAGAGTGCATTGCGGTGACCTTATCGCCAACCTGCTCCTTGAGCATCATGGTGACGAGATCGGCTTCCTTACGAGTTCGGGTGAAGATCATGGCCGAGTTGTAGTCGGTCTTTTCAATGATGGCCTTGAGGAGGTCGTCGCGCTGGGTCATGGCGACAGGGTAGAAGGAGTGAGAGACGGTCGAGGCGACCTCGGCGCGTGCAATTTCTACTGACTCTGGCTCAGTGAGGCACCAGTCAGCGAAGCCTTTGATGACGGGCGGCATGGTGGCTGAGAAGAAGAGGGTCTGGCGGGTTTGCTCTTCGTTATTCCAAGGGCAGATGCTGATGATCTTGCGGACTTGTGGGAGGAATCCCATGTCGAGCATGCGGTCGACTTCATCTAGGATGAGGATCTTGAGTTTTCCGAAGCGTGCGGTGGCGCGGTAGAAGTGGTCGATGAGGCGGCCAGGGGTGGCGACGATGATTTCAGCGCCTCCTTTGAGGGCTTCATCTTGTGCGCCGTAGCCGACTCCGCCGTAGAGGAGGGCAACCTTACAGCCGGTGTGCTTACCGTAGTGTTCGAATTGCTCGGCGACTTGGTGAGCAAGCTCGCGGGTGGGCTCGAGGACGAGAATCTGAGTTCCTCCGCCAGCGACGATATTACAGAGGGAAGGAAGAGCGAAGGCGGCGGTCTTACCGGTGCCGGTCTGGGATGCTCCGATGAGGTCTTTACCTTCAAGGATCTTAGGGATCGCTTGAGCTTGAATAGGGGTGGGGTTTTCGTATCCAGACTCAGTAACGGCCTGTAATACGGGGGCGGATAGCCCAAGCTCATCGAAACGCATGGGGCGTGGTTAGGCGAAGTTGGGTCTTAGCTCAAGGTTTGTATTTGAAATGAGTGCGATTGACGCTTTTCGAAAAACTGCTTTCTTAGTTCCGAGATGAACAATGCTTTCGAATGTTTTCTGGTGGCGCTCCGCTTGGGTGTGACTTCGTTTGGTGGTCCGGTGGCGCACGTGGGCTATTTTCAGCAAGAATATGTCGAAAAGCGGAAGTGGATTACGGAAGAGCGCTTCGGGGAGTTGATGGCGTTGAGCCAGTTCATTCCTGGGCCTGGGAGTAGTCAGCTGGGAGCGGCGATTGGGCATGAAAGGGCGGGGTTGTTGGGCGGCTTCGCAGCTTGGTTTGGCTTCACCTTACCCTCCGCGCTGGTGCTGCTTTTTGTGGCGATGGGGATTGGTTCGCTGACGGGTGGCTACGTGGATGGGATGCTGCACGGGATGAAGCTGGTGGCGATCGCGGTGGTGGCGGGCGCTTGGCTCGGGATGCGGAGTTCGCTGGCGACGGGGACGCGGAAGTTTCTCATCGCGCTTTTTGCACTGGCGGTTCTTCTTTTGGCACCGTCTCCCTGGATAACGCTGATGGTGATTGCGGTGTCGGGTTTGGTGGGAGTTTTTATTCTGAGTGCGGGAGAGCTGCCGAAGCAGGTAACGAATCAGAAAAGAGGCTGGGGTGGAGCTCTGGCGATGATTGTCTTTTTTATGCTCCTTTTTCTTTCTCTTAGAGGGACCTCGAATGACGATTGGAGGCAGCTCGGAGGCATTTATCGTGCGGGAGCGCTCGTCTTTGGAGGTGGGCACGTGGTGTTGCCGATGCTACAGGAGACGATGGTCGATGGCGACTTTATGACAAAAGACGTGTTCCTGGGTGGTTATGGAGCGACGCAAGCGGTGCCGGGGCCTGTCTTTACTTTCGCTTCCTTTTTAGGAGGTCAGACGCAGATTTTTGGAGGTGCGTGGCTGGGCGCGGGCGCTGCGGTGATCGCTGTTTTCCTGCCAGGGATGCTTTTGCTCGGTGGCACGATGAGCGTGTGGGGGCGGCTTCGTGGTAAGGAATGGGCTCAGAAAGCAGTCCAAGGCGCGAATGCCGCTGTGGTGGGCGTTCTGGGTGTCGCTTTGATTAGGATGGCCGCCGGAGGTGCGATTGGCGGATGGCAAGACGCGCTCGGGGTGGTGGTGCTTTTTCTGATTCTTAAGAAAAAGCTGATTCCGGTGTGGGCGCTCGTGATCCTAGCGGCTGCAGGAGGAGCGCTTTTGGGCTAGCCCTTAATTTCCAGCAGCATCTGCGCGTTGCTGGGGAACTTCTTCATGAAGAAAAGAAGGCGCTCCATTGCTTCGATGGGCTTGTGTCCTGAGAGTCCACGGCGGATCATGTAGATCTTGTGGAGAGTAAGATCAGGGAGAACGAGTTCTTCCCGACGTGTTCCTGATTTGAAAATATCAACAGCAGGGTAGACGTAATGCTCTGCGATCGCGCGATCGAGCACGAGTTCCATGTTACCGGTTCCCTTGAATTCTTGGAAAATGGCTTCATCGGCCTTCGAGTTCGTTTGGATCAAGGCGGTCGCTACGATGGTCAGTGATCCTGCTTCGCGCGTGTTCCGTGCGGCGGCGAAAAGACGACGTGGCATTTCTAGTGCTCCGGCGACGATGCCGCCTGATTGGTAGCCACGGCCCTTGCTTTGGCGGCTTCCGCCCATGTTGTTATTATAGGCACGCGCTAGGCGAGTGATGGAATCCATCAGGACGAAGACGTGCTTTCCGCCTTCGACGAGGCGCTTGGCCCGCTCAATGCAGAGTTCAGCCATGCGGCAGTGATTCAGTGGTGGGTCGTCATTAGAGCTCGCATAGATTTCGGCATCAGGAAGCTGGCGTCGGAATTCGGTCACCTCTTCAGGTCGCTCGTCGACGAGGCAAATGATGAGGTGGATGTGTTCTTCGTGACGCTCTTGCACTGCTTCAGCCATATGCAGAAGCATCGTGGTTTTACCAGAACGGGGAGGGGAGACGATGAGGCCTCGCTGGCCACGACCGACGGGAGCCATGATGTCGACTACCCGAGTGGTGTAACGATCTGGAGTGGTTTCGAAGACGATCCGCTTGTTGGGGTTGATCGCTTTCAGTTCTTCGAAAAATGGGAGCTTCCGCGCTTCATCGGCTGGGAGATCGTTGACTGTCGTGATCGTCGTGAGCTGAGGCCCGCGAGTAGAGTCACGCGCCATGCCCTTGATCCACACGCCGGGGCGGAGGCCATTATTGCGAGCGATGTCGGGTGGAATAAAGACGTCCTGTTTGTTTTGATCAAAGTTCTGATCAGGGCGGCGAATGAAGCCGAAGCCTTTTGTCGCCATTTCAAAGAGACCTTTGACCGCGAATTCCTCACTGGTGAACTCGAGGGGCTTACGATCACGTTGATCGCGGTCCCTGTTGCGTCCGCCATTACCACCACCACCACCACGGGGGCCGTAGCCATCTTGGCGACCGCGCTGTTGACCGCCACCACCACCATTGCGATTACGGCGATTGTTGTTATTACGGCGCCGGCGATTTCGCTGACGGCCTTCGCCTCCTCCAGAATGTTGCTGCTGGGAAGGGCCCGTGGAATCGGAATCGGGTGGTGTCATATGATCTATTAAACAGAGAAGGAGAGAGGGGTGTCGTGTTAGAAAGCCCGTGACTCCTTTTCAAAAGAGTTCGGTCAGGTTGAGATTCCTCCAAAAGGGGCCGGTTTTTCAGGAAGCACGACTGATGAAAGTCGGATCGTGAACCTCACGGCGAGGTCATGGGGAAGCTCTCTAAACAGAGAGTCGGCAGAAGCGTGGGACGCTCGATGCCTTCGACGCGGAGAGAATGCTTCTGAATGGCTGAGAAATCAACGATTAATTGAATTCCTTTAGGGACGTAAACTTTCACAGATTTTCCCTTGACGAAGGGCTGAGTTTTCATAGCTTCCGCGTCCCGAATTAGCAAAATTATGGCACGAGACATTATCATACTTGAGTGCACTGAGGCCCGCGGCCTTGGTAAACCACCTTCACGCTACACCAGCACCCGTAACAAAAAGAGCCTGAACACTCCAGGTCGTCTCGAGAAGGTGAAGTTCAATCGTTTTCTTAACAAGCGCACGATCCACCGCGAACTTCGCTAATCTTTCACTTTAAAAATCATGTCTGAGCCTAAGACCATTCAGCGACGGATTAACTTCCGTAAGCACAATAAGTCGATGACCACTAAGCGTCTCGACCTTCCTTTTGAGAAGATCAGTTTCAAAAATCCTGAGATTCTTGCTAAGTTCACTACTGAGACTGGCCGCATCCTTCCTCGTAAGGTGACCGGAGTCTCAGCTAAGATGCACCGCAGCATCACTCGCGAGATCAAGCGTGCACGCGCGGTGAATCTCATTCGCTAGACTCTCTCTGCGAAGAGAGTTTCTTGCAGAAGCGCTAATTTCATCCAACCTGTCCGGGAACATCGGACAGGTTGTTTTTTTTAAAGATGAGCGAATTGAAGGATACACAGAATGAGCGGGACGATCGTCAGATCGCGATTGATCGGGTGGGCGTGAAGTCTCTCCGCTTTCCCTTGATGGTGAAGGATAAGAGCGGAGCAGAGCAGCACACGGTTGCTACCGTGGCACTCGCCGTTGATCTCCCTCACCACTATAAGGGGACTCACATGAGTCGCTTTGTGGAGGTGTTGAATTCCCACGGCAACTGTCTCTCTGTCCGAGACATGGCTGGTCTTCCAGCGGCTCTGCTGGAGCGTCTCGAAGCTCAGCGGGCACATGTCGAATTCGAGTTTCCCTTTTTCCTTTCCAAGCCTGCTCCGGTGACGGGTCAAACGGGTATGATGGATTACCAGGTTAAGTTTGAGATCGATGCCGAAAAGGGCGGCGAGACAGACTTTATCGTGACCGTCATGGTTCCTGTGGCCACGCTGTGTCCTTGTTCAAAGGCGATCAGCGATTACGGTGCACACAATCAGCGAGGTGTCGTGACCTATTCTGTGCGCTTTAAGAAGCCTGTCTGGATTGAAGATATGATTAAGCGCGTTGAGCAGTCAGCGAGTTGCGAGCTCTATTCGCTCCTCAAGCGTCCGGATGAAAAAGAAGTCACTGAGCGCGCTTACGACAATCCTGTCTTCGTAGAAGATCTCGTGCGGAATATCGCACAGGCTTCCAATGAAGATGCCGAGCTTCTTTGGTATCGCGTCGAGGCTGAGAACTTTGAGTCCATTCACAATCACAATGCTTATGCGGTGATTGAGAACCAATTGACTGACTAGAATTCGATATCGGGATAAGACCCGAGGATCTTCACCACTGAGCAGTGGATTTCGAGTTCTGCGAGAGCCTTCTTCACTTCGGAGTCTTCGCAGTGGCCTGAGAGGTCGATGTAGAAGATGTATTCCCAATCCCGATTTTTGGAAGGGCGGGATTCGATCTTGGACATGTTGATTTCGAAGGAGTCAAAGGCCTGTAGCGCCTTCACGAGCGAGCCGGGTTTGTCGTGGACCGAGAAGAAGAGGGAGGTGCGATCCTTGCCTGTGGGTGGGCAGGTTTCCTCGCCGATGACCAAGAAGCGGGTCGTATTTGTCGCGCGATCCTGAATGGACGTTTCGAGCATGGTGAGCTCGCTGAGCTCCGCGGCGAGTGGGCCACCAAGGGCGGCTGCACCATCAGTGGCATTTTTTTTCGCGATGTGCGCGGCCTTTGTGGTCGAAGAAACCTCTACTAGATCGGCATCGGGAAAGTTCTGGAGAATCCACGAGCGGCACTGGCCGAAGACCTGTGGGTGCGAATAAAGGGTTTTAATGTCCTCTCGCGGGATCGAGGCCATGAGGCCGTTCTCGATGCGAAGCAAGATTTGCGCGCAGATGCGGAGAGGGGATTCGACAAAAAGATCGAGAGTGTGCGAGACCGCGCCTTCAGTGGAATTCTCGATAGGCACAACGCCATAATTTGCGTGGCCCCGGGTCACATGATCGAAGACCTCAGCGAAGTTTCCAAGCGAGTGGTAGTCGACCGAGTGGCCGAATTTTTTGATCGCGGCCTGATGGGTCCAAGTGCCCTCTGGTCCGAGGTAGGCGATCTTGAGATCGTCCTCAAGCGCAAGCGCGGCTGACATAATCTCACGATAAATGGCGTGGATTGATTTATCAGGAAGGCGTCCTTTATTCTTTTTCGAGAGGGCGTCGAGGAGGGCGTGCTCACGCTCGGGAGCATAGATTTGGAGGCCTTCCTTTTTCTTGATTTCGCCAACCTCATGCACCAAATCGGCACGTTGGGAGAGAAGATCAAGAAGCTCAGTATCGAGCGCGTCGATTTTTTTGCGAATGTCGTTGAGTGGCATTATTCTTCCTCTTCGGGAGGTTCTGGATTGGCGAAATCTTCGTCGGGAGCGGCTTCTGCTGCTTCCTTTTCGTCGGTTGGGACGGCACTGAGAGCGAGTTGTTTTTCGATATTCTCGGTGCTCTCTTCCGGCTCTTCTTCGACTCCATCGGGAAGCTTCACTTGGCGAAGTTCACCGATATTGGGGAGTTCTTCGATGTTGGTGATACCGAAATACTCCAAGAAAAGCTCAGTGGTGGCATAGAGAAGGGGGCGACCTGGAAGATCGGCGCGGCCATCGATCTTCACGAGCTCGCGATCCAGAAGTTTTTGTAACATGCCATCACAGGAGACTCCGCGGACGGCTTCGATCGCCGATTTGGTCACGGGCTGGCGATAGGCAATCACAGCGAGGGTCTCCATGGCAGGCGCGCTGAGTCGCTAAGGCTTTCTGCTCGGGAAAAGGTGCCGCACAAAGCCGGAGTAATCAGAGAGGGTATAGATTTTCCAGCCCTTGGCACGCTCGGCCACGACAAAGGAGCGGCCCGTGAGCTCGTAGTTCCGATTCAGTTCTTCGATCGCTTTATTGACCTCTTCCTCACTCGTTTTGGTTAAAAGGGCGAAGTCTAATTTGCTCTCGGGGCTGTCAGGAGCAGCTTGGAGCTCTGGATTTTCTGTAATTGAGTCATCTGAAAGTTCCGCAGAACGGGCGCGCACGAGGCGAGCCAGCGCAGACGAGGGAAGGGGGGCTTCTGAGGCAATCAGAAGAGATTCTATAATTGAAGGGAGATCCATCGCGGGGGCGGCAGATTAGGGCGCAAATTGCGGAATTCAAGACCCTGCTTTGCTCAACTTTCGAAAGCTCACGGAAAATGGGCTTGCGCCCTGCCATCAAAGTGACTAACCAATGCCGCCTTCTACTTGAAAATGTTGACCTGACAACATCTCTTAAAGAGAGGGATTTTATTTAACCCCATTCAATCTCTATGGCCAAGAAAGCTGCAAAAAAGAAAATCGCCAAGAAAGCTCCTTCTAAGAAGGCTGCAAAAAAAGCTCCTGCAAAAAAGGCTGCTAAGAAAGCCGTGAAAAAAGCTGCCAAGAAAGCTGCCAAGAAAGCGCCTGCGAAGAAGGTTGCTAAGAAAGCCGTAAAGAAAGCCGTAAAGAAAGCCCCAGCGAAGAAAGCTGCGAAAAAAGCCCCAGCGAAGAAAGCAGCAAAAAAAGCAGCAAAAAAAACACCTCTCAAGAAAGAAGCTCCCGCTAAAAAGGCCGTCGCTAAAAAAGCTCCTCGCAAAGCCGCCGTTCGCAAGAAGGTGGAAGAGGTGGTCATTGAGCCTCCTGTCATCAAGCGCGCTTACGTGAAGCCTGAGGTTGTTGCTAAGCTTACGATCTTCCAAAAGAAGCAGCAGAAGAACCTCATGGATCTGCGAGACCGGATCATGGATATGATGTATGGTAGACAGCAGGACACCATTAAGAATCTTGCCGAAGGTTCTGAGGCGAATGGCAGCGGCATGCACCAAGCAGATGCGGGGACAGACTCTTACGACCGCGACTTTGCGCTCAATCTTCTCTCAAAGGAGTCCAATGCGCTGGAAGAAATCCAAGAGGCTCTCCAGCGTCTTGAGCTGGGGATTTATGGAGTGTGTGAAAAGTCGGGCGAGAAAATCCCGCAAGCACGTCTTGAGGCGATTCCTTTTGCGCGTCTCACGGTTCAGTGTCAGGCCGAAATCGAGCGCAAGAGTTCTGGTTTCCAGAATCCGAATAACGAGGCTTTCGGTTTTAACTAAGCTTCTTTGTTATTTTTCCTCCCGCGATGAGAATCTTTCTCGTCGCGGGATTCTTTTTATTAGAGTCTCTGATCTTTCTGCTGCTTATGAAAAATACCGTTCTCATCGCATTGGCCTGCCTTTTGGGTGGGGGGGCATTTGGTTACCTTGTCGGATCTGGAGGTGACCCTGAGGTGACCACCGTTGATAAAGCACCATCAACCAAGGTGAGTAACCGAGGGGTGCCTCCACGGACATCTTCACGCAGTGAGGGGCCTAAGAGCTACGAGGAAATCACGGCTCAACCGGGGCAGATTAGCCGTATTCAAGCGCTCGTTAGCTTGTATTCTGATCTCAAGCCCGATGAATATGCCGCTGAGGCGGACAAGCTAGAGAGCCTTCCTTTTTCAGAAAGAATTCTCGCCGCTTACCTTCTCTTCGCCGCGTGGGCGGAAGTCTCACCTCTGGATGCGATGGGTCATGCGAACTCCAAGATGGGTTTTGCGGGGAACTTCGTGAAGCCGACGGTCTTGCAAAGCTGGGCCGCCAGCGATCCGAGCGCCGCAGCGGCTTACTATGAATCTAACAAAGGGGAGTTTGCGATGATGGGCATGATGGGCCGAGGCCGTGGAGGTGGCGATTCTGGCTCCTCAGTCATCGCCGGAGAATGGGCGAAACAGGATCCCGATGGTGCGTTCAACTGGGCTAAATCGCTCGAAGGTCGGGACGGCACTCGTGCCACTGCGGGCGTCCTTGCCCAGCTGGCAAAAACTGATCCTGCGAAGGCGGCAGGCCTCGTGGGAGATCTCGATGAAGCTGCCCAGGCCGGTGCTTATGCCTCTATCGCAGGGGAGTGGGCGAAGCAGGACTGGGCTTCCACCGAGTCATGGATTTCTTCTCTTCCGGCTGATCAGCAAGGTCCTGCGCTAGGCAATGCCATTAAATCTCTCGCGGTATCGGATACTGCGCTCGCCGCACAGAAGGCTCTCGCCATTCCCGAGGGCGATGCCCGCACGGAGGCTATGGAGGAGGTCTCAAGTGTGATGGCAGAATCTGATCCCTCCGGCGCAATGGACTGGGTGATGCAGAACGGAAGCGAGGAAGCGCAGAGTGAATCTGTCGGTGATGTCATGCAGTCCTGGGTGAGGGAGGATCCCGCCAGTGCACGGGCTTGGATTGACGGCCAAGCTCAAGGAGATGTCAGGGACAATGCCGTGCAGTCCTACGTCTTCAATAATCAGAGTGGATCTCCTCAGGAGAATATTGCGCTCGCTGAGTCGATTGGCGCTGATCGCTCACGAGATCGAGCAATCGGGGTGACAGCAATGCGCTGGATGAGTCAAGACCCTGATGCGGCTACGGGATACATTCAAAGCTCTGAGTCGATCAGCGATGGAGTCAAAGAACGTTTGTTGAATGGCGGAGGATTTGGTGGTCGGCGCTAAGTTGTTCTGATCTTGGATTTTCTCTATTTTGAAGGGATATGCTGATTTTCAACATATGGGTTAGGAATGCTTGCCATTCCGATCCCAAAGGCATTTAGTTCCTGCGATGTCTGACTCTAGCCCTATTGTTTGCAAAGTAACCCAATGGTTCGTTTGGCGAGCAGCTTTGATGCTTTTCATGTTTGGCGGGTTCTCGGCTTACTTTCTCTACGACTGGAAAATCGGCTATCCTAAGCAGAACGACGTCATTGCTCACTACGAGGCTTTCAGTGCAGCAGGAAATGCTTGGGCAGAGGAGCGCGACAACTGGGAGGAGTTTGTTGCGAAGCAGACCATTCCTTATCGAGAGGATCGCTCGCTTTATCCTACCGATACTGATTTTGATGCAAAATGGCCTGAGATTCTCGCCGACAAAGAGGGGATGAAGGGCGGGGATGACGAAGGCCTTTGGAAGATTTACAGCGGTGAGAGAGGCTGGCCTCAGGTTGTCGACCTTCAGGAAGATTTTCGCTCTGGATATAAGATCAAAGAGCAGCTCATCGCCTCGGGTGTTTGTTTTCTGCTTTTCGCCATCGCTCTTTACTTCTTTTTGAGAACCCGTGGGCGCTCCATGAAGGTGGATGACGAGGCTTTTTATGCTCCAGATGGCACAAAGGTTTCTTTTGATAAGATGACCCAAGTTGATAAGCGCAAGTGGGAGACGAAGGGGTTAGCGACTATCGCATACACGGATGAAAAAGGAGAGACAGCCAAGACGAAGGTCGATGGTATGGTCTACGGCCAGTTCAAGGAGGAGAATGGCGCGCCTGCCGAGGCTCTCTTCCAGCGCCTCCTTGCGAACTTTGAAGGGGAGCTGATCGAGCTCGTTGAAGAGGATGACGAGGATGACGCCGCCGAAGAGGAGGACGATTCTCAGAAAGCTGCAGTGAGCGGAGAATCTGAAGAAACTGCGGAAGAGGATGAATCCACGAAATGAGGCGCCGCACTCGTTCGCAGCGGGGCTGATTTATCAAACTTGCCTCGATTCACTCGGATTTGGTCATTTTTAAGTATTGCCAAGTAAGTGTCCCCGCATTAATTCCTCAGCAGTTCTTTTATTTAACGATATGGCAGACAATACCCAAGAAAAAGTGACAGAGATCATCGTGGAGCAGCTCGGAGTGAGCGCAGATCAGGTTAAGCCTGAAGCCAAGTTGATCGAAGATCTCGGAGCCGATTCACTCGACGCTGTCGAGCTCGTCATGGCTGTCGAGGAAGAGTTTGGAATCGAGATCGCAGACGAAGATGCTGAGAAGCTCGCGACTGTCGGTGACATCATCACCCACGTTGATAAGGCGAGCGCATAGTTTGCCCTTTAAGACATTTTTTTAAAGTGGCAGGTTCCTTGCGGAACCTGCCCTTTTTATTGTCAGACCGGTCAATCCGGTGGATACTCAGCGCAGCTCGATCATGCCCAGCCCAGACGATTTTGAATATGCCATGGAAGCCAGTGAGGTTCTCCATGAGCCTGATCGTCGAATCGACACCTTTGGCTCGACGCGCTTTGAGTTTGAGGTCTTAAGTGAGCTGATGGACTCCGCTGGGCAGGTGCGAATCCGGAGAGGTGAGGTGGAAGCCCAGAAGCCTCAGTTGATTAAGCCAGAGGGGCTCTCGGAGCTTGAGTTTGATGGCTTTGATCCATCTATGCAGAAGGTCATTGAGCATCTCAAGGAGTCGGGAGAAGATCTGAGGTTTTTACAATATGGATTTCAATTCAAGCGTAGTGAGATTGCGGAGGAGATTGTTCACGATCATCTCTCATCTGTGAAGGAGAAGGCATTAGAAGAGGTTCGCCGGACGGGGAACCCTTTGCTCGCCATTATTGAGAGTGTCGATGATACTTGGGAGGTCGGGGTGATGAAATTCACCATCGATATGATTAGGAAGTCGACGGAGATCAACCGCTTCGACTTCCAGCGCCGGGGAATGCTCTAAAGTTCGATGGAAGGAATTATTAAAATTATCAAGATCTTCGCTGCGCTCGCCGTGTTGGGGATTCTTATTGGACTGATCTTTTTCTTGAAAAATTTCCAAAAGGATTTTGCTCAACCGGCTGAGACAAGCACGACCCGCTTGGAGAATCTTGATAAAGAAAGTGATGCTAATCCTTTCAAGAGGGGTGAGCGCGAGTTTGGCCGTGCCGTCGAGCTGATTGCGATGGAGCGTCTTGATGATGCGCGCGAGAAGCTTCTCTTTATCCAGAACTTGCACTCGGATTCGGAGTTCGGCCCAGAGGCCCGTCGTATTCTTGGTGAGATCAACTTGGATGAGATCCTCTCGGTCGAGAATATGGACAATAAGTCGATCCATACCGTGGTCTCTGGCGACACCTTCCTAGGAATTGCCAATAAATATAAGACCACACTCGATTGCCTCATGTTTTTGAATGGCCTGCTGGATACTCGGAGGCTTCATCCGGGGGACGAGTTGATCGTGATGCCACTCGATTTTAAGCTCGTGGTTGATCTGCAGCGAGAGCGGGTGGAGCTCTACCATCGAGATCCTGATAAGAAGGCTCACGTCTTCGCTAAAGAATATCCTATTTTGAAGTCTGACCTCCCTAAGCTTGGAAAGAGGGCGCTTCACACCACGATTAGTTCGAAGGTGGCTGAGGTAAATGGCAGGTCCTATAAGCCGACACACACGAGCTATCGGAACGGCACTAAAGTTCTTGGAATTAAGCCAGCAAAGAGGAATACCACGATCAGGCCGCTTCCTGCTATCGATGCGGTGGATCCCGGTGGGGGAATCTTTCTGAGCGTCCCGGCGATGGAGGAGTTAGCAATGCTCATTCGCTACGGAAATGAAGTGGAAGTGAAGCCTGCCCAGTGATAGCCTAAAACCAGAAAACGACATGGAGTTGCTCGAATTTGAAAAGCCAATTGCGGAGTTAGAGTCAGAACTGGCTCAGTTACGGGATAAATCTGTTTCTCAGAAGATTGATCTCAGTGGTGAGATTTCTTCAATGGAGGCGAAACTGGTGGAAACACGTCGCGAAATCTACGAGAATCTTTCTCCATGGCAGCGAGTCCAGATCGCGCGTCATAACAAGCGTCCCTTTATGTTGGATTACGTCGCGAAAGCTTTTGATCACTTCAGCGAGCTCCACGGAGATCGCATCATTGGGGACGATCACTCGATGCCGGGTGGCTTTGGGACGATCGACGGCCAGCGCTGCGTGGTTCTCGGTCACCAGAAGGGCCGGGATCTGAAGGAAAACCTGAAGCGGAATTTTGGCTCAGCTCACCCTGAGGGGTATCGCAAATCTCTGCGCTTGATGCAGCTTGCCGAGAAATTTTCACTACCGATCGTGGCTCTCATCGACACTCCGGGAGCCTTTCCTGGTATTGGTGCAGAGGAGCGGAATATTGCAGAATCGATCGCGCGGAACCTTCGTGAAATGATGCTGCTCAAGGTGCCTATCATTGCTGTCGTTCTTGGTGAGGGTGGCTCTGGGGGGGCGCTGGGAATCGGCGTGGCCGATCGCGTGCTCATGATGGAGAATGCTTATTACTCGGTGATTAGTCCTGAGGGCTGTGCCGCAATTCTCTGGAAGCACCGGAAGTTCGCCCCTGAGGCGGCGGAAGCGATGAAGATTGCTGCGCCAGACCTTGCGGATCTTGGTTTGATCGATGGCGTCATTCCTGAAGTTCCCGGTGGAGCGCATCATGATCCTGACGCGGCTGCGCTAGCTCTGCGGACGGAGGTCTCTCGTCAGTTGACGGAACTCAAAGCCCTCTCGAAGGAAGATCTCTTGGCAAAGCGCTATCAGAAGTTCCGCAAGTTCGGAGAGTGGACTGAGATTTAATTTTCGGTGATCTTGATGCCCGAGATTTTCCAGTCGTCTTCTTTTTCGAAGAGGAGTTCCAAAATGCCGTTGACGTTCGTTCGGGTTTTGGGTCCGTGGGCGACTTGAAAAGTGCCGAGGATTTTCACCTCTGCGGAAGTGTCATCGATGGCGATGCTGCGGGATGATTCCTGAATCTCAAAGTAGCTGATGTAGGAGTGAAAGCGGTCGAGTTGATCGATCATTTCATCCCGTGAATATTGACCGGAGGGAGCTGGAGAGGGCACATCCACGATTACGGTGGAAGAGAGAAGCTCGCGAAAGGCAGCGTGCCTCTTGCTTGGCTGGGTGAGGGATAGTTTCCGATACTCCACGGTCTCGATGAAGCGATCGATCTGTCGGTTCACTTGGTTCTCAGCCTGACCTCTCCACCAAAAATAAACTCCCGCAGTGACGAGAATGAAGAGGGCGATGATGAGAGAAAGGCGTTGCGACATGACTAGCGATTGGGCGCGAGTTGGAAAGTGAACCCCTTAAGATACTCCGTCTCTGGTAA